>CAKTSW010000261.1 GCA_934613165.1 uncultured Ellagibacter sp. | reverse complement strand
ACGGACATGACCGTGATGAGCACCGATGCCGAAATCGAGCCGATGATCTGGCGAAACGAGGTGATGATCGCCGTTCCCTGAGGCAGATCCTCTGGCGGGAGCGTCGTGCAGGCATGCCCTGTCATCGGCATCATGATACAGGCGATGCCGACGATGCGCACGCCATAAAGCACGGTGACGAGCCATTCCGGCACGACTTCGGTGCACGCCGCGAACGCAAGCGTCCCCACCACGATGAGCACGCCGCCGACGGCGAGCAGCGGTCGCGGGCCGTGCTTGTCGAGCAGGCGCCCCGTCACCGGGTTCAATATACCGAGCAGAACCGCCCCCGGCAGAATGACAAGGCCCGACACCGCAGCACTTTGCCCCTGAATGTCCTGGACGAACAGCGGAACCATGATGGAGGGCGCCATGAAGGCGATGTGCGCGAACACGACGAGCATCGTCGACACCGCGAACGTCCGATCGCGAAAGCACGACAGCTTGAGAAACGGATTCGCAATGCGCAGTTGTCGCCGGGAGAACAAGGCGAGCACGAGCGCGCCGAGAGCGAGCAGCGCAACGGCGAACACGCTCACCCGGCCGCTTTCCTCCATGAACGTCGCGCCGACGAGCACAAGGCAGAAGCCGCACGCGTAAAGCAACGCCGAGGCGACATCGAGCCGACCGTGGTCCTTCGAGCGTTTCACCACGTCTGCGAGCAGGAAAAATGCCGCAATTGCGCAGAGAATCGCGATCACGCCCAAACACGCGAAAACCGCACGCCACCCCCACGCGTCGATGATGACGCCGGAGATGGTAGGGCCTATGGCGGGCGCGAACCCGATAGTGAGGCCGGCAACGCCCATCGCGCGACCGTATTCGCTTTTCGGGTACACCGACAGCGCGACCACCTGCAGAAGCGGCAGAAGGATGCCAGCACCGCCTGCCTGCACAAGCCGCGATAATAGAAGAAGCGGGTAGTTGGGAGCGACGAGCGAAAGCGCACAGCCGACAACGAACGTCCCCATAGCGGCGAAAAAGAGCGGACGCGTCTCGAAGCGGTTGATGAGAAACGCCGTCAGCGCCGAGATCAGGCCAAGCGTGAAAATGTAGGAAGTCGTGATGAGCTGGCCGAGCGAGGCGTTCACGTTGAACTCGTGCATGACGGCGGGCAACGCCGAAATCATCATGCTTTGGGAAATGCATGCCGTGCCCGCGCCGACGAGCATGACCGCGAGGATGATGATGCGCTGGCGTTTCGGCAGGCCGTCGGGTTCGAGCTTGGCGGCCGAGGACTTCATCGAGGTGAGGGATTCTTCTTTGGGCGCGACGTCGGGAAGGGGCTGCACTGAAATATTTTTTTCAATCTGCTTCATATCGCCCGATGGTAGCGCAGCGACGCTGCGAAACAGCTGAAAACAGCGAAGCATCATACAGGAGGCGCAAGGTGCGGGTCCGACGCTCGGTGCGGCGGGCCCGCACGCGATCCAGAGGAAGGCCGCACGAGACGCGACGATGGGCGACCTTGACGAGGGTGCCCACGCGATGCTGCAAAATGCCGCGCCCGCCGCCGGAGATACCGCAGCGATAGCCGCTCACAGAGGGCGCCGCAACGACAACCGGTTGCGAAAGCCCCTTTATCGAAGACGCGCCCGGCGGGCCTTCCAGTCGGGCATGAACGTGTCCATGAGCTTATGGAACCTCGGGCCATGGCCTCGCTCGAGCAGATGGCACAGCTCGTGGACTACCACATATTCCAGGCATTCGGGAGGGTAAAGCGCCAGGCGGACGTTGATGCAGATGCGGCCGGTCGACGGTTGGCAGCTGCCCCAGCGACTCGTCATGTTGCGGTACGCAAGCGAGCCGTGCTTCACGCCCATGATCGGTTCCCATGCCGCAATGAGCGGCGGCACGCACGCGGAAACGGCCTCGCGCCACTGCGCGATCTCTTCGGGGGACGCCTGCGACGCGCGAGCCATGGGAGCGCTCGCGGCCTCAGCCAGGTGCGCCTTAATCCATGCCGCCTTGCGGTGCACGAAGTCGGCTACCTCGCGCTCGGCCATCCACGACGGCGCCGACACGTTCACATGCGACCCATCGCGAGAGATGCGCAGGTTGAGATTCTTCACGCGCTTGCGGGCAAGATGGACCTCTATGCTGTCGACGTAGATGATGCGCTCGGCGGCGGGCGCGGCAGCCTTCTTCGCGCGGGGCTTGCCTGAGGTTTTCGAACGAGGCTTTCCCGCAGGCACGGGCGCGATGCGGCGCGTGCGCACCGGCCCCGACTGGTTCGAATACGCCATCGATCCCTATGCCTTAAGCGCGATTTCGTACGCGACGTTGCGGGGAAGGCCGAATTCTGTCGCAATCGTCTTCGCGATTTCCTTGTTGCGCACGCCCTGCTCCTTCAGCTCAGCCGCACGCTTCGCGGCGGCGTCCTCGGCGTTCATTTGGGCCGCAGCCTCTTCCGCCGCGGGCGGCTCGTCGATGGCGATTGCGATCTCCCCCTTGATGGAACCCTCGCTCGCCCGCCGCGCGAACTCGTCGCGCAGATTGGGAAGCGAATCGCGCACCACTTCCTCGTGCAGCTTGGTGAGTTCGCGGCATACCGCCGCTTGCCGCAGAGGAAACGCCTCGGCGATTGAAGCGAGCGCCGAGGCCACTCGGTTCGGGCTTTCGTAGAAGATGAGCGCCGCGTCGAGCGTGCGCAGAGCGTCGAGCGCAGCCTTGCGTTCTGATTCCTTGCGCGGGAAGAACCCGCCGAAGTAGAAGCGCGGGCACGTGCAGCCGCTCGCCACGTACGCGGTCGCCGCCGCCGATGCGCCCGGTAGCACCTCGACGGGAGCCCCCGCTTCGCGAGCCGCGTGCACCAGCCGAAGCCCCGGGTCGGACACGCCCGGCATGCCGGCGTCGCTGCAATACGCGATGACCTCGCCTGCGAGAACGCGATCCACGATCGACCCTGCACGATCGCCGATGAGCGCCTCGTCCAGGCGTTCGAGACGTTTCTCGATGCCGAACGCCGCAAGCAGCTTGCCGGTCACGCGCGTGTCTTCCGCGCACACGACGTCGGCGGCGGCAAGCGCCTTGAGCGTACGCTCGGTCATGTCCCCCAGGTTCCCGATGGGGGTTGGGCAGATGACGAGCTTGCCCTGGGTGTTCTGAGTGGTATCCATGCGGGTAAGTATAGCGCGAGGCCGTCGC
>CAKTSW010000260.1 GCA_934613165.1 uncultured Ellagibacter sp. | reverse complement strand
GGCGATGAGGTCGGCGGGGCTTTTCGGGATGCGCTCCTCGCGCACGAGGTAGCGGTAGAGCCCCTTGATCGCCGACAGGCGGCGCTTCACCGACGACGCGGCGAAGCCCCGCTCCATGAGGTCGGCTTCGTATGCGGCGAGGTCGCCCCGGTCGGCTTTCGCCACCGAGGAGATGCCCCGCCCGCTCAAAAACGAGGCGTAGTCGGACAGATCGCGCCCGTAGGCCTCGATCGTCCGCGACGCCCGCCCGCGCTCGACGCGCAGGCAGTTCAGATATTCCCGAACGGAATCATCCACGGTACTTGCCAAGCGCCGCCGCATGGACGAACGCGCTGAACAGCGGGTGCGGGCGCGTCGGGCGGCTCTTGAACTCGGGATGGCCCTGGCTCGCGACAAACCAGGGGTGGTCGGAAAGCTCGATCATCTCGGTGAGGCGCCCGTCGGGCGACACGCCGGAGATGACGAGGCCGGCATCCTGCAAGCGGTCGCGGTAGGCGTTGTTCACCTCGTAGCGATGGCGATGGCGCTCGTAGATGACCTCCTCGCCGTACGCCTCGAAGGCGCGCGTGCCCGGCTTCACCTTGCAGGGGTACGCGCCGAGGCGCATGGTGCCGCCCTTGTCCTCGACGTCTTCCTGCTCGGGCATGAGGTCGATGACGGGGTATTCGGCCGTCTCGTCGAACTCGGCGGACGTGGCGCCCGGCATGCCGGCGACGTCCCGGGCGAATTCGCATACCGCGGCCTGAAGCCCCAGGCAGATGCCGAGGAACGGGACCTTGTTCTCGCGGGCGTAACGCGCCGCGGCGATCTTGCCCTCGAAGGCGCGCTGACCGAAGCCGCCCGGGACGAGGATGCCGTCCATCTCCCCGAGCACCTCGTGCGCGTTGTCGTCGGAAAGCTCCTCGCCGTCGATGAGGTGCACTTCCACGTGCCGCCCTTCGTGAACGCCGGCATGCCCGAGCGCCTCGATGACCGACAGGTAAGCGTCGGGGAGGCTTACGTACTTGCCCACCACGGCGATGTCGACCTGGCCCTCGCAGCTGTTCGCCGCGGCCAAGAACGACTTCAGGGGCGTAAGGTCGATCGGGGAAACGTCGAGCCCAAGCTTCATGAGCACCTTCACGTCGAAGCCCTGCGCATCAAGCGCGAGCGGCACCTCGTAGATCGAGGGCGAGTCGGTGCAGGCAAGCACATCTTCGGTGGCGACATCGCAGAACAGGGCGATCTTCTCGCGCACCTTGTCGGTGATCTCGTGGTCGCTTCGGCACACGATGAAGTCGGGCTGCACGCCGATGGAGCGCAGCTCCTTCACCGAATGCTGCGTCGGCTTCGTCTTGACCTCGTGGGCCGCGGCGATGTAGGGAACGAGCGTCACGTGCACGAAGAGCACGTCGCCAGGGTTCTTCTCCTTCTTGAACTGGCGCGCGGCCTCGATGAACGGCTGGGATTCGATGTCGCCGATCGTGCCGCCGATCTCGGAGATGACGATGTCGGCGTTCGACTGGTCGGCGATGCGGCGCAAACGTTCCTTGATGGCCTCGGTCACATGCGGAATGACCTGCACGGTGCCGCCGAGGAAGTCGCCGCGGCGCTCGCGCGCGATGAGCGTCTGGTAGATGGAGCCCTGCGTGAAGTTGGATTCGCGGGAAAGGTTCTCGTCGATGAAGCGCTCGTAGTGGCCAAGGTCCAAATCGCCCTCATGGCCGTCTTCGGTGACGAACACCTCGCCGTGCTGGAACGGGCTCATCGTGCCCGGGTCGACGTTCAGGTACGGGTCCATCTTCTGCATGGTCACCTTGTACCCGCGCGCCTTGAGCAGATGTCCCAACGATGCGGCGGTGATGCCCTTGCCCAAAGACGACACGACGCCGCCCGTTACGAATATATGCTTGGCCATGGTTCTCCTTCGCGCTTGCGTATGCGATCCCTGTTCATGGATTCCGTCCTTGGCCTGCGCGAGGTTGACACGCTCGGAAACTGCGGCAAGGCGAACTCCAAACGTTCGCTTATTGTAACCGCTTCGGCAAACGAATGAGCGCCGGGGCAAGGCGTTTTAACATACCGGTAACGTTGGGCCGCGCCGGGCAGACGTCGCCCGAGCGTGGCAGCGGGCCCGAAGCGTCGTGCACGCCCGGTCCCAGATGCGCACATGCCCGCCCGAAGGACCCGGGCGGGCACGCGAAAAGGCGCGATGGCGTGCGCTTTCTTACCCGATCCCAAGCACGTCGCGGTGGAACACCGTCGTGATCTTGGCCATCTCGGCGCGCGTCGCCTCGGCTTCGGGGTTCGCGTAGGAGCCGTTCTCGCCCACCTGCCCGGTGATGATGCCCTTCTCGGCGCACCACGCGACCGACTCCGCCGACCAGTCGTGGATGGCGGAGGCGTCCACAAACAGGGAGCCAAGTCCCGAAACGTCGCCCGCGGTGTCGAGCCCGGCGACTTCGCGCGCGTAGTTCGCGATCATGATGGCGAGCTGCTCGCGCGTGACGGGGGACTCGGGAGAAAACGTGTTCGTGTCGCCGACGCCGTTCACCACGTGCGCCCCGCGCGCCCAGCGAACCGCGTTGTAATAGTAGGCGCTCGGGTCGGCGACGTCGGAGAACTCGGGTGCGGCATCGTCCGCGGCCGGCTCGCCCGCGATGCGGTACAGGATCGTCGCGACCTGCCCGCGCGTGAGCGTGCCGTCGGGGTCGTAGGTGCCGTTGCCCGCGCCCTTGATGAGGCCATGCGAGTACACGTAGTCGATGACGCCCGAGTCGACGTACCATTCGCCGTAGTAGCAGTCGCTGAAGTGCTCGTAGGCGACGCGCCCGTTGTCGACCGGTGCCGCCTCGCGGGAGATGCGCACGTTGCCCATCCAGTCGCCGTAGCGCAGCGTGACGCCGCGAGCCGCGAGCGACTCGGGCTCGGTCGTGGAGGTCATGTCGGGGTCGAGCATGAGGAAGTTGTCCGGGGAAAGGTTCTCCGGGTCGGTCACGTTCTCGTAGCCGACGATGGTGACCCAATGCTGGGAGCCGCTCGCCGTGGTGACGAAGAGGATAGCGGGCTTGCCCTCGTTCACCGCGTCGTAGAGCGTGCGCAGGACGGTGGCCTCGTCGTCGATGACGCGGCAGTCGAAGTCGTCGGTCATGTTGCGGCCGTAGAAGCCGCCCTCGCCGTTCGCGCCGCCGTTGTAGTCGTATTCCCACCAGCG
>CAKTSW010000259.1 GCA_934613165.1 uncultured Ellagibacter sp. | reverse complement strand
ATTCCAAGGTGGCCGACGCCATCAAGGAGAACATGGCCTCCTTCGACGACGGCAAGACGGCGCTGTGCCTCATGGGCCACGGCACCGAGGCCGATTCCAACGCCGACTACGCGAAGATGCAGGAAGTCTTCAAGAACAAGGGACTTAACCAGTTCTTCGTCGGCACGGTGGAGGCAACCCCCACCTGCGAAGACGTCATCAAGGCCGCGTCGGCCGCGGGCTACGCGAAGGCCGTGCTCGCGCCGTTCATGGTGGTTGCGGGCGATCACGCCAACAACGACATGGCCGACGAGACCGACCCCGAAAGCTGGGCTTCCCAGTTCGTGGCCGCCGGCTTCGACGTGATCTGCCTGCTACAGGGCCTCGGCCAAAACGTCGCGATCGACGACGTCTACGTTTCCCACGTGGACGCGGCCATCGCCAAGCTGTAAGCTCACGCATGCATGGAGGCGCCTGGTCGGCGCTTCCATGCTCCGGGATGCGCGGCTTTCCGAAGAGCGCCCATCCCGGAGCATCCGCCCACGGCGACGCCGATCGCGCGGCGCCTGAGGGCGCATCGACCAGTAACCGAAAGGAACCTTACATGTTCAAGAAGACCCTCGCCATCGTCGTGGCCGCAGCGCTCGGCGCGTTCTCGCTTTCTGGCTGCGCAGCCGCGTCGGACAACGGGAAGGCGGACGGCGGCACCTCCCAGGAAAGCACCGAGCAAGCCGCGAGCGACCAGGTGGAAAGCGCGTCCGGGCAGGAGCCCATCACCGCCGACAAGGTGGTCGACGGCACCTACTCCATCACCGTGCAATCGAGTTCGAACATGTTCAAGATCGTCGACGCCCAGCTCACCGTGAAAGACGGCGCCATGCGCTGCGTGATGACGCTTTCCGGCACGGGCTACGGCAAGCTCTTCATGGGTACGGGCGACGAGGCCGCCTCCGCGAGCGACGCCGACTGCATCCCCTACGTCGAGAACGCCGAGGGCAAGTACACCTACGACGTGCCTGTTCAGGCGCTTGACGAGGACACCGCCTGCGCCGCGTGGAGCATCAGGAAAGAGCAGTGGTACGACCGCACGCTCGTGTTCGAATCGGCGGGCGTGGACTTGCGCGCCGATGCGTTGAAGTAGCGCCATGCGATCGGTTTCCGGGAAAACGGACGCGCGCCGCAGCAGCATCGCCGTGCGCGCTCTCGCCTTCGTCCTCGCCGCCCTACTCGCGTTCCCCTTCGCGGGATGCAGCGCGGGCGAAGATGCGGCGAGCGGTGGGGCAAACGCTCCCGTCGAGTACACGGTGAGCGTCTCGCTTTCCGGCGGGTCGGGGCGCGCGAGCATCGAGTCGCCCACCACGATCGTGAAGGACGGCGACGCCTACACCGCCACCATCACGTGGTCGAGCTCGAACTACGACAAGATGACCGTCGACGGCACCGACTACGCGCCCGTGAATGACGGCGGCAACTCCACATTCGAAATTCCCGTCACCCTCGATGAGGAGATCGTAGTCGCGGCCGAAACGCTCGCCATGTCGACGCCGCACACCATCGACTACACGCTCTACTTCGACTCGTCGACCATGAAGGAGAAGGCGGCAGGCGGCGCGGACGGCGCGCCGAGCGCGGGAACGGCGTCGAGCGCCGCGGTGGCCGACTTCCACAACGCCGATCTCGGCAACGGTTGGCAGCCAACGGGCACACTCCAGCTCGAATACGCCGAGCATTTCACCATCGACGAGTTCGAGGGCGGCTACCGGCTCATTTGCATCTCGAACGGCGAGAGGTTCCTCGTGGTGCCCGACGGCGCCGAGGTGCCCAACGGCATAAGCTCCGACATCGCCGTCATCAGGCGCCCCGCGAACAAGGTGTACCTCGTGTCGTCGGCGACGATGTGCCTTATCGACGCGCTGGGGGCGAACGGCAACGTCCTCATGTCGGGAACCAAGGCCGAGGATTGCTCGGTCGACGGGTTCAAGCAGGCGCTCGAAGACGGCACGATCGCCTATGGCGGCAAGTACAGCGCGCCCGACTACGAGCGCATTTCGGCTTCGGGCTGCACGCTCGCCATCGAGAACACCATGATCAACCACACCCCCGACGTGAAGGAGAAGCTGCAGAAGCTCGGGCTTACCGTGCTTACCGAGCAGTCGTCGTTCGAGCCCGAGGCGCTCGGTCGCGTGGAGTGGATCAAGCTCTTCGGCGTGCTGTTCGACAAGGAAGACGAAGCGGCGCGCCTGTTCGCCGAGCAGAAGGAACGCGTCGAGCAGGTGTCTTCGCTCGAAAAGTCAGGCAAGACCGTGGCCTACTTCTACATCAACTCGAACGGAGCTGCCGTCACGCGGCGCGCGGGCGACTACGTGGCGCAGATGATCGAGCTCGCGGGCGGCTCCTACGCGCTCGACGACGCGCAGGGCGACTCGACGTCCGGGTCGTCGATGACGCTCGAGATGGAGCGGTTCTTCGCTCTGGCGAAGGACGCCGACGTCATCATCTACAACGGCACGATCGACGAATCGGTCACGTCGATGAGCGACTTCGTCGCCAAGAACTCGCTGTTGTCGCAGTTCAAAGCCGTGAAAAGCGGCGATGTCTGGGTGACGAACGCGAATATGTACCAGCAGATGACCTCGACGGCCGACATCATCGAGGAGCTCCACGGGGCGCTCGCCGGCGAGGATGCGGGCGGCTACCGCTACCTGAAGAAGCTGGGCTAGCGCCGTGAGAAGCCGCCTTTCGATGGCATACGACGAGACGGGACGCGCCGCCCGCTGCCGCGTCGTGACGGCGGCGCTCGCCGTTGCGCTCGCTGCGTTCGTGGCGGCGAACCTGTGCATCGGAAGCGTCTTCGTGCCCATCGACCACATCCCAGGGATCCTCTTCGGCGGCGGCACGGATGTCATGGAAAGCCAAATCATCTGGGAAATCCGCCTGCCGCGCGTGCTTACGGCGGTGCTTCTGGGCGGCGCGCTCGCTCTTTCGGGGTTTTTGCTGCAGACGTTCTTCAACAACCCCATCGCCGACCCGTTCATCCTCGGCGTGTCGTCGGGCGCGAAGTTCGTCGTCGCGCTCGTGATGATCGTACTTCTCGGCGCGAACCAGGCCATGTCGTCGCCGGTCATGGTTGCCGCGGCGTTTCTGGGCTCGCTTGTCACCATCGGCTTCGTGCTCCTCATCGCGCGGCGCGTGAGCTCGATGGCGATGCTCATCGTGGCGGGCGTCATGGTGGGCTACATCTG
>CAKTSW010000258.1 GCA_934613165.1 uncultured Ellagibacter sp. | reverse complement strand
CGGTAGCGGAAGCAGATCTTGAACACGAAGGCGATGATCGCCCACGCGATGTTGCCGAACCAATGGGGGATGTGCTTTTCGGTCGACGTGCCGCCGAGGGGCATGTCCCACATTTTCTCGTAGGGAAGAAAAACGCTCATTATAAGGTCCTTGTCGATTGCATCGGGGCGTCGGCAGCGGGCTGGCGCCCCGACGAGGGGTCGCTAGCGCTCGCCCGCCTGCGCCTTTTTCGCGAGGTCGCAGATGAAGTCGATGATTTCCTCGACCGTCTTGCCCGTTGAGTCGAGCATGACCGCGTCGTCGGCCGGCGTAAGCGGCGAGGCCGCGCGCGACGAGTCGATGTCGTCGCGCTTCTTGATGTCGGCGAGCACCTCGTCGTAGTCGATCGACCCGATGCCGCGCTCCTCGTTCTGCTTGACGCGGCGCGTCGCGCGCTCTTCAGCGCTTGCGGTGAGGAAGACCTTCGCCGGCGCCTCGGGGAAGACGACGGTGCCGATGTCGCGGCCCTCGACCACGTAGTCGCCCGCGCGCCCGATGCGCTGCTGCTGGGCGACGAGAGCCTCGCGCACCGCGGGATGCGCCGCGCACGGCCCGACGGCTCGGTCGATTTCCGCCGTCCTGATGGCGCCGGTCACGTCGGCGCCCGAGATGAAGACGCGCTTGGGCGCGGGATCGCCCGCTTCGTGCCCGAAGTCGATCTCGTTGTCGCGCGCGATCGCGCCGAGCGCTTCGGAATCGTCGAGCGAGACGCCGCCTGCGAGCGCCTTCCACGCGACGGCGCGGTACATCGCCCCCGTGTCGAGGCACGAGAAGCCGAGGCGCTTCGCCACTTCCTTCGCGACGGTTGACTTGCCGGCCCCCGAGGGGCCATCGATTGCCACGATCATTTACTCTGCCAGCCTTTCTATATCGGCACGGAAATTCGGATAGCTCACGCGCACGGCCTCGAAGTCGCGGACGCGCACCGGGGCACGTCCGGTAAACCCGACGAGAGACCAGGTCATCGCAAGGCGGTGGTCGCCGAGCGAGTCGAAGAGCACGCCTTCGGGCGCGGTGAAGCCGGGCTTGCCCTCGATGTGGAGGTCGTCGCCGTCGGCCCAGGCACGCACGCCGAGGAGCGCAAGACCGTCGATAATGGCGGCGAGGCGGTCGGTTTCCTTCACGCGCAGCTCGCCGACCTCGTGGAAGACGGTTTCGCCCTCGGCGTGCGCGGCGACCAGGGCGAGCACCGGGACCTCGTCGACGAGCGAGGCGATTTCGCGCCCTTCGACCTCGCACGAATGGAGATGAGGCGTGTAGGCGACCGAGACGGTGCCGCACGGCTCCTCGCCCGTGGTGCCCGTAGGCATCGTCGACACGTCGGCGCCCATGCGCTCAAGGACGCGCACAAAACCGATGCGGGCGGGGTTGAGGCTCACGTTCTCGATGCGCACGGAGCTTTCGGGCATGATGGCCGCGGCACATGCGGCGAACGCGGCCGACGAGGGGTCGCCCGGGACGTCGACGTCGCAGGCGACAAGCTTCTGCCCGCCGGCGACGGATGCCTCGCCCGGGGCCGCCTCGACGCTCACCCCGAAGCCGGGGAGCATGAGCTCGGTGTGGTTGCGGGAAGGAGCGGGCTCGTGCACGCTCGTCGTGCCGGAGGCGAAGATGCCGGCAAGCAGGATCGCTGTCTTGAGCTGGGCGGACGCGACCGGAGAATCATAGTCGAGCGCATGCAGGGAGCGCGTGCCCGCAATCGTCAAGGGCAGCGTCTTCGCGCCTTCGGGCGAGAAGCTGGCACCCATGAGCTTAAGCGGGTCGGCGATGCGGCGCATCGGGCGACGACGCAGGGACGAGTCGCCGGTGAGGCCGACTTCGACGTTCCACGGCGCGAGCACGCCCATGAGCAGGCGCACTGTCGTTCCCGAGTTCCCGCAATCGATGGGGCTTGCAGGTTGCGCCGGACCGCGTTCGCCCCAGCCTTCGACGCTGCCCGCGAGGCTGCCGTCGGGCTGCTTCTCGAGCGCGACCTTCGCCCCAAGGGCGCGCACGGCGCCGATCGACGAGCGCACGTCCGCGGAATCGAGCACCCCGGCGAGGTGCGACGTGCCTTCGGCCATGGCGGAGAAGAGCACGGCGCGATGCGAGATGGACTTGTCGCCCGGGACGCGCACGGTGCCGCGCAACGGGTTCGAGAGCGGCTCGATGACCGTGACGGGCGTTTCGGCGGGCGCGTTTTCGCTAGTCGACATGGGTGTACTCCTTCGGGGTCAGCGGGTTGAACGACACCGAGAAACCGGCTCCGATGAGCTTGGAGGTGAGGTTGCCGATGTCGCCCTCGTCGGTGAGGACGAGCGAGAGCACCGCTCGGTCCTCGGTGATGTGGTCGATGTCGATCGACTGGATGTTGCAGCCCGCCGAGCTTGCGATCGTGGTGACCTCCGCGACAACGCCCTTGCGATCCGACATGGGGATGCGCACCTCGAGGAGCTTGTCGGTGGAGGGCACCCATGCGGCGGGAAGAGCGCGGCGCGCGGCGGCGGCTTCGGCGAGCAGGCGCGTCGTCCGGTCGCGGTCGCGGCCCTCGATGGCGCTGGCGAAGTCGCCGACGATGCCCTGCATCTCGCGCAGCCCCGAAGCGAGCGCGTCGGCGTTGTCGAACGCGATGCCGCACCAGAGCTTCGCGGACCCGGCGGCGATGCGCGTGGAATCCTTGAAGCCGCCGGCGGCGAGGCGCATGAGCGACTGCTGGGCGTCGGCATGGCGGCTCGCGAGCTGCATGAGCGACGCGGCGACGATGTGCGGCACGTGGCTGACCACGGCCACCGCCCGGTCGTGTTCCTCGGGCGCGAGCGCCACCACGCGCGCGCCGAAGCTCGTGATGAGCTCGTGCAGGCGTTGGAAATGCTCGGGCGGCGTATCGGGATCGGGGCAGAGGATCCAGTTCGCGCCTTCGAACAGGTCGGCGCGCGCACCGTCGATACCGTTCTTCTCGGAGCCGGCCATGGGATGCCCCGGCACGTAATTATGCTTATGCGGCAGGATCTCGGCGGCCGCCTTAAGGATGTGGGACTTCGTGGAAAGCGTGTCGGTCACGACGCCGCGATAGCCCCATTCGGCGAGGCGCTCGAGGTATCCGTCGACCACGGCCACCGGGGTTGCGAGGACGACGAGCTCGGCTTTCGTCTTCACGAAGTTCGCGAACGCCTCGCCGTCGGGGGCGCCGGCCTCGTGCACCCAGCCGCGCGC
>CAKTSW010000257.1 GCA_934613165.1 uncultured Ellagibacter sp. | reverse complement strand
AAGTACTGCCCCGACAGTCCTTACTACACACCGCCTCCGGATATCCCTTGCCTTGTTTGCGGTTCCCCCATACGTCCCGAAGAAGGGGTTTGCCCGAATTGCGGGTACGTCGCTTTCCCTCCCCCTGGAAAGCGAAAGGGCGATACCGATTAGTGAAACCAAACTTTGCTCGAAAGCGGAGAGCCGTGAAATCCCCTGCCACGGTTTTCCGCTTTCTTCTCGATGCTGCGTTCCAGGCTATGGGTATCTCGCGTCCCCAACGTTGAGAGTGAGCGGAGCTCAACATCGGAGGTGCTCGTTCAGTCCAATGGTATGAATTTTCGAGCCTTTGCTGCCCGCCTCCTTTTCTCATGCTTTTAGCCGATTCGTTCATTATCTGAGCATCTCACAATCTTCTGCACTTCGACGGATCAGAGCTCGCGTTGGGTGGGCTTGCCGTCGCGGAGAGGAGAATTCATCATGGTGCACGGAGAAAAGGGGAGCAGCGGCATTCGAGCCAAAGCGGAGCCGAGTGGCAACCATCCAAGTCTAACGCGGCGCGGGTTCGCTAGGGCGATGATGCTCATGGGTGCCGGCGCAGCGGGAAGTGCCATGCTGGGAGGTTGCTCCTCATCCAAACAGGGAGAACAGCAGGAATCCGGCTTGAAACCGGTCGATTTTTCGAAGCTCGAAGAGGGAAAGCTGCGCGTCGGCGCGGGTCACGCGCTCATCAAACTGGATGAATACTGCCCAATCGATGAGGGAAACACACAGGCGAACCAGGCGGCGGGAACTCCTGAGTTCGTCCATTCAGAAGGCTACTACACCAATGTTCACGAAGGACACGACCTTAGGTTTTCCATCGTCCTCATCGAATTCAATGAAGAGAAGTTCGCTATCTCGTCGATCGAACATGTGAATCCGACGAACATCGATGCCGACAAAAAGCTGATAGAAAAACTCACCGGCGTCCCCGCCGACCATCAGTGGTATCACAACCCGCACGTCCTGAGCGCGCCACACGACATCAATCAAGACGCCATAGATGCGGCTATCGAATCGGCGTGCAAGGATGCTGCAAGTTCCATGGCCGATGCGATTTTCGGATACGGCGAGGGCGTGACGTACGCCAACACGAACCGTTGCTACGAGACCGCTGACGGATGGAATCAGGTGTCGAACGACAACGGCAACACCGATCACGTGCTTCCCGTTTTGCGTTTCGACGATTTTAATGGGAGCCCGATTGCGATTCTCTACACGGTCAATATGGCGGCAGGGACGCTTGAGAATCAGATGAACTCGAAAATCGATCCACAGGGAAGACAGATCACCTGCGACATAGCCGGCCTTTCGGAACGTGCGGTCGAGGAGTACTACGGCGGTGGAGTCGTTGCCATTTACTTCGCTGGGTGCACAGGAGATCAGTGGGGGAGCGTTCGCGCGGAGTACAACTACGTATCCGGCGAGAAGGGCTCCTTGAAGTACAACAAGGGTTTCTTCGACGCCGATGCCGCGTGGCTCATGCTCGACGTCGCGGCGAGCCGTCTTGGCATCTCGGTGGTCGATACCGCTAATGCAATCGAATGCCATGCTGTGCACTCGGTGGCCTGTGCAAACCGTAAAGACGAGTACAGGCAACTCGACAAGGACAAGTTGAAGTCGGGCTTTGATCCGAAGAAGTTCCAGTACGTTCAATCGGAGTCGAAGCCGACATGCACTACCGATGTATCGGTTTTTGCCATCGATGACGTTGCAATCACGGGCGTGAAGCCGGAGATGAACATCCAGTCACTCAAGGATATCCGCGAGGGCTCGCCGTATGCGCATAACATCATGCAGAATTGGGTCAGCTTCGACGGGAATTCCGTCCAAGGCTATCTTCCCGATCAGGCAGGGTTCGACCAAAGCGGGAAGCAAGCGTCTAAGACAAGCTTCATGCCCGGATCGGCGGAGGAGATGGTTGCAAACGCCATCGACCTTTTGAGAGAAAATTATGCCGCACTTTCCAAGTAATGGCACATCGAGCGAGATGGCCCCCGACGCCGGTTCGCCGTTGGGGGTCATCGGAAGGCCGAGATAAACTCCCCGCGCCCGATGTTTTAGATCGCGTCGGGAAGGTTGATGCAAGCGAAGCGGTCTGAGGCGGCTTTGAAGGGAAACGGCCTTTGCCCTTGCCCCTTTCCGGGGTGCTGCAATTGGGATCGTCCGCACGGCGCGTGCGGTGGTCTGTCTCCGATGTCGCGCATCACCGATGTAAACAACGTCTTGGCGCTAAACAGCTGAAAATCGATGCGGTAGCGAAAGGTGCCGGGTAGGTAGCCGAAGATAGCCTTGCCGCCTGCTTGTTCTCAGAACTTACATATACGTACGATTCGGCTAAATGGATGCAAATTCTTACGTATAGGCATGATATACTTTCGAATCGCTATAATAATCCCTATACGTAAGAATCGAGCAGCAATGGAGATCAGCCGTGATCAAATCATGGCACGCGGGACGAGGGTCATGGAGTGCTCCTCCCTCGGTCCTTTGCTTAAAAAGCGACGGAAGTCTTTTGGGTATACGCAAGAGGAGGTCGCCGAGATGCTCGGTTTCAGCCCCAGGCTCGTGGGCGAAATCGAGCGCGGGCGGGGAACGGTCGGCATCGACAAGGTCCTGTCCTATGCCATGGCGCTCGGCATCGATCTCGTCGCATTCGAAAGGTAATCGGGGATGTCAGAAAGAGAACTTGTCGTATACAGGGAGCGATTGGGGCGATTCGAGGAAGTCGGGTTCGTCGGAGCGTCGGATGGCGTCTTAACGTTCTCCTACTCGGACTCTTATCGACGAAGCGACGGCGCGCAATCTATCTCGCATGCCCTTCCTCTCAAAGCGGGCGAACTACCTCCTTCTGCCGTGAGGTCGTTTTTCGATGGGCTTCTTCCTGAAGGAAGCATGAGAAAGAGCCTTAGCGTTTCGTTCCATGCGTCGATTGACGACTCGCACGAGCTGATATCGAGGCTGAACGATGAGTCGGCCGGCGCGCTGGTCTTCAAGTTCGCCGGCGAGGATCCCGCGTCGGGGCGAGGTTACGAGGCTATAGGGGATTCCGATTTGGAGCGATTCGCTGCTTTTCCAAGGGAGTTCGCTCCTCATGCGGCGGCCCGGTCGAGACTCTCGCTGGCTGGAGCGCAAATGAAGGTCGGGCTTCACTTCGATGGCGACACCGGTATCTGGCAGTACCCGAAAGGCACGGCGCCGTCTAGCCATATCG
>CAKTSW010000256.1 GCA_934613165.1 uncultured Ellagibacter sp. | reverse complement strand
ACCAGGTCGGCGTCGATGGAGGTCATGATGCCGTGGCGCACGCCGGTGATGGAGGCTGCGCGCACGCTTCTGCCCATGCGGATTTCCTCGCGGAAGCGCTCAAGAGTGAGGATGGAGGAGTCGGCCGCCATGCCGATGGTGAGCACGACGCCCGCGATGCCGGCGAGCGACAGGCTGAACAGGCCGAACGAGGAAAGCAGCGCAAGGATGCCCAGGTAGAGCACCGCGAACACCGCCATGGCCGCGGCGGTGATAAGGCCCAAGCCCTCGTAGAAGATGAGCAGGTAAAGCATGACGATGATGAGGCCCGCAACGGCGACGACGACGCCGGACTGCAGCGCGTCCTGGCCGAGCGTCGGGCCGACGACCTGGCTTTGCGCGTACTCGAAGCTCACAGGAAGCGAACCGGATTCGAGCACCGTCTTCATCTGCTTCGCGGAATCAAGCGTGTAGCCGCCGGTGATGGACACGTTGCCGTCGGAGATGACCGACTGCACGGCGGGAGCGGACTGCACTTCGCCGTCCAAGATGATGACAATCTGGCCCTTCGAGGAAGCGAGTTCCTGCGTCGCCTCGGCGAACGCTGCCGTGCCCTCGGAATCGAGGCGCAGGTTCACGGCGTAGTCGGTCGAGGTCTGCGAGGCCTGGCCGACGTCGACCTTCTCGATGTTGGAGCCGGTGATGATGGGCGTGTAGGTGCCCTCGGTCACCTTCAGATGCTCCACTTCCTCGCTCGGGAAGGAATTGCCGAAGCTGTCCTGCACCGTTCCCTGCGAGCCGTACTGGCCGTTCTGGATTTTGGTCTTCACGTCGGAGTCGGTGAAGGAATCAAGACGGGCGAACTCGAGCTTGCCCGTTTTGCCGATGGTGTTGAGCGCCTCTTCAGTGTCGGAAAGGCCAGGGATCTGCACGAGAATCTGGTCGTTGTTCTGGATCTGGACGACCGCTTCCGACGCACCGAGGGCGTTCACGCGGTTCTCGATGATGGCACGCGAGCTTTCCATGTCTTCGGTGGAAACGTCGGTACCGTCGTTGTTATGCGCCGTAAGCACGACCGACAGGCCGCCCTGGATGTCGAGGCCCTGGTTGATCTTTTCCTGTGGAGGAGTGAACGCAACGATCGATCCGATGACCAAAAGGGCCATGACGACGAGCAACCAGACGTTGCGCCTATCCTTATTATGATGCTTCTTCTTTTTCTGAGGATCCGCCATCTGTGTGAACTTCCTTGCCTTCCCCTGTCCAACGCGCATAGGACGTAGGGTAATTTCACGTATAGTAACTTTCGTATTATGACACAACCAACCACTCCTGAATGCAACAAGCCCGTTACAGGGAGTAAATTATCCTGAAAAATAGATAAAAATTGCGGTAAAGAAACCCTAGTAAAGACGCCGAAGGCACTGTTGAGAAGCCTCATCGTCAAGATGCTTGCATTCCGATGCGAATGCGCTCTGCCGCCGATATCGGCTCCGGCATCGCCGCAAAGCCGAAAGAGCGCAACCTCGAACAGCGTTGCGTCGACAAAGGACTAGGGAAGATGCCAATTATTCTTGGATTTCTGGCAGGTGTCGGCCTGCCCATACAGACGAGCGTAAACACAAGGTTGCGGAAAAAGGTCGGCTCCCCCTTCAACGCAGCCTTAGTGTCGTTTCTCGTAGGATTATTGTTTCTGTCAGCGTTGTTGCTGGTCACCGGGCAGGGGCCGCATATCCCTTTCACTCAATTGCTGGATGAACCCACATGGATCTTGATCGGCGGCATCTGCGGCGTGGTTTTCCTGACGGGAAACATCTTGCTGTTTCCGAAGCTGGACGGTGCTGGTGCTTCTCGGCGTGATTTTGGTTTCGACGGCGAAGGAGAGCAAGGAGGAGCGCGGCAAGCGGCAAGGGTCAGCGGGCGCCTCTCTGTGGCTGCGGAGGGCGTTCTCCGCCTTTTCGGGAATGGCGGTCGCGACCCAGACTGCCGCAAACGGCCACCTTGGGGTAGCGGCGGGCTCCCCGATAAAAGCATCCGCAATCAAGCTGCTGCAGGGGGAACAATCAAAATGAAGGCGCCGCCTCCGCATAGCAGGTCAGTGCAAGCGCATTCTACACGCTCTGTAGCCCAGCACCATCGCCAAAAGCACTATCAGCAATTTCCGCAACTATCCTCTTGCAACCATCACGAGCCCCCGGCTTTCCCTGCAGCCAGGGAAAGCCGGGGGCTCTAAACACCGCAGAAGCGCTACTTACGATTGATCGGTCCTCGCAACCAGCCCATCTTCCTCCTTATCCGAGAAGCTTCCTTGCTCATTAGAATCCGGGAAAGAGAGGCTCGAAGCCCGCTCTTGAACAGAGTCCTTGGCTCTGCTCAAATGAGGAGCATCAGCGCTAAGAATGACGTGCGCGAAAGCGCATATTGTAAGGAGCCCTGCGAGTACGAAAAAAGCTGGCAAGGCAATGCTTAACAAGTCGAAAACGTTCTTTGCCGCGTTTGCGCCAAACGCCATAGCTTGATAAGAATCCGAGTAGTAATCAGCTCCGTATTCTTTAGAGCCTAGATGTGAAACATCCCCACCATAGCCCGCAGAGTAGAACGTTGCATCCTGAGCGATTCCATTTAAGGAAACACCAACCAAAATGAAACCAATGCCTATCAGGATTCCAATTATTGGACATACAAGACTGCGCACATTTCGTTTCATAATAATAATCCTCCTCCTTTGAGCAGTGTCGCTTCAGCGCTTTCGAAGCCAACGTCAAAGCAGTATGTCAATTGCTTCCCTGCGCAAGATGCGAATGCGCTAGTTAGACACCGTCTTCGCGTCATAAACCACATTGCACGAGTATTCATAATTGAAATGAGCGCTATACGCATCATCGTACTTGTTATAAGAGAGAGCAAACGAACCACCTTGATATGTCAGTTCAGCATTGTCCTTTTCGTACAGAGTATCCGGAAGTCCATCAAAAGTTACATCGAATGAGGCTTTGTCCTTAGAGGTCTTCACCAGCGAAGACAGCGATGAATAATTAGTGGGGTATTCGAACTCTGCACTTCCTTTATATCGAATCGTCCCATCGTCATTGATGATGCAGCTGATTTCGAGCTTGTATTGCCCGGTCATATCAAGGTCCCAGCCCTCCCAGCGGTTATCTCCGGCACTCCAATATTGCTTCGTTGAACCAGTTGCCGTCCCAGAATTAATCCAAGTCCCACATAGATCAACAATTTGCTGATTGTCCGAAAGGGTTTTCAGG
>CAKTSW010000255.1 GCA_934613165.1 uncultured Ellagibacter sp. | reverse complement strand
CCCGGAGGAGTTCCGGAACCAGTCCCTCGTGGCATAATCTTTATTTAAGCCGTCCAAGTTTTGGGGTGCAGTTCAAACCGCGGGGGCTTTTTCGTTTCCAAGGAACTTGCATGGGATTCGAACCGACAGAACAGGCTACTTCTTGAATCTGAACCATTTGAAGCCCGATGCCTTTTCGGGCTTCTTGCGGTAATTCGGGTTGTGCTTGAGAAATGTGCGGCGGCACAGAAGCGTCACCCCAAGGCCGACGAGCGTCGTCGCAAGGAAGCTTGCGGTGTGCTCGAAAACGTCGAAGTTCCCGTCGATGAGCGCATACGCTGAAGCCAACACGAAAAACGCCGAGAGGAGGCTCATCAAGAACGTGAACAGCTTGATGAGTATCTCCTTCGCGCGCGTGGGGGAATAAAGGAACATCGCGACGACGTACACGACGCCGGCGATCACCGCAAGCGCGATGATAAGCGGGACGATGCGCGATATTCGGGCGAGAAGGGGCATGCGGTTCCCTATCTCTGATCGGGAACGACTGCCGCTTTAAGCGAGCCGAACATCGTGGTTCGCGCCCACCAACCGCGCGACTGGGCAGCGGCGGCAAGCGCGCATGCAGCGTTGAAGTCGCGGCAAATCGCGAACGTCGTGGACCCGCTGCCGCACAGAAGCGACGCCTCCACCCCATCCTGGCCGCCGAGCCATGCACGAACGTCGGCGAGCTCGGGAAGCAGCTTCTCGGCCGCAGACGCAAGGTTGTTCGCCAGCGCCACGTCGTTCGCCGACGAAGCGGAAAGCGATTCCTTGGCAGATTCGGGGACGCTTTCGGGAGCCTCGTCGAATGCGCGGTACGCAGCCGCCGTCGAAACGCCCGATTCGGGTTTGACGAGCACAAGGGCCTTCTTCATCGGCTCGAGCGCATGGTCGAATCGCTCGCCCGAGCCCGTGAAGCACGCGCATCCGCCATGGAGGAAGAACGCGACGTCGCTGCCGAGTTCGAAGGCTGCCTCTTCGATCGCGGGATCGTCCTCGGGAATCCCCCACATGCGCGCAACGCCCAGAAGCGCGGCCGCAGCGTCGGAGGAGCCGCCGCCGAGACCGCCCTCGTGCGGGATGTTCTTCTCGATATAGACGCTCAGCGCATCGGTTTCGCCGTAGCCCTTCTTGCGCGCAAGCAAATCAATCGCTTTGAACACGATGTTCTCGCGCACGGGAACGGAAAGCGGGGCGATACCGCCTCGGGCGTCGCACGAAATCGAGACGTAGACGTTGTCGCCAGGTCCCGCCACCGCCGTATTCGTCGGAGTGCCTTCCTCAAGCGCGTCGAAGGCGACCTTCGCAGCAAGGGAGTCGGTTCGCTTCAGGTAGAGAACGTCGTGCAGGGCAACGGCATGGAGAACGGTCGTCACGTCGTGATAGCCGTTTTCGCGCCGGTCTCCCACCTCCAGAAAAAGGTTCACCTTGGCGGGAGCGGCAAGCTTAAGCCCCGTGCCCTCGATCTGCGCGGTGCGCGCGACGGAAAGCATATCGACGGGCTGTTCAAGCTGAGCGCGTTGCCTGCTCTTCGATTCCTCCTGGTCAGAAGGCGTTGTTTCACGTGAAACAACGGAATCGGCTCGGTTGTCGTTATCGATATCGTCAATCATTTCTTCCTCTTTTTCGCGAAAAAGTCTTTAAGGAGCGCCGAGCATTCGTCCGCGCGCACGCCGGGCGTCACCTCGAACGCGTGGTTCAAGCGAGCGTCGGCGTTCACTTGGTAGAGCGTTCCCAATGCGCCCGCCTTCGGATCCGGCGCGCCGTAAACGCAGCGCGTGATGCGCGACTGGTGCATAAGCCCGGCGCACATGATGCAGGGCTCAAGCGTGACATAGACCGTGCAACCGGTAAGGCGCCACGCATCAAGCGCGACCGCCGCGCGCTGCATGGCAAGGAATTCCGCATGGGCCGCCGGGTCTTTCGTCGTTTCGCGCAGGTTGCAGGCACGCGCGATGACGCGCGGTTCGGCAAGCGGGCGCCTCGTCGCCGGATCGATCGGCTCGTACACGACGACGGCGCCGATGGGAACCTCGCCCAAGCTCTCGGCCCGCCGCGCCTCGGCGACGGCCAATTCCATGTACTCTTCGTCAGTCATGCCCTCATTATATGGGAAAAGCCGCCGTCGATTACGCCCATTACCGCAGCAAAAAGCCCTCGGGCAGATTTTGAGCTGCACAGAGGGCTTGGTTGCTAAAAATATGCCGGTTGATCAGCGGTTAGGCGATCTTGAATACCCAGTTGTGCTTGTCTTCGAGAGCGCCGTCCTGGATACCCGTGAGCGTTTCGCGGAGCTTCTTCATGACCGGGCCGATTTCAGTACAGCCGGCCGGGAAGGTGACTTCCTCGTCGGCGCCGAACACCTTGTTGTCGATCTGACCGACCGGGGAAATAACCGCCGCGGTGCCGCACAGGCCGCACTCGCCGAATTCGCCCGAACGAACCTCTTCCCAGGTGACCGGACGCTGCTCGACCGTCATGCCGAGGTCTTCCGCCACCTGGACGAGGGAGCGGCGCGTGATGGACGGGAGGATGGAATCGGTATGCGACTGGGGAACGACGAGCGTGCCGTCCTTCGTGACGAACAGCACGTTCGCGCCGCCCGTTTCCTCAACGTAGGTGCGGGTCTGCGGGTCGAGATACAGATTGTCGCCGTAGCCGTTGCGATGGGCTTCCATGACCGGCCTCAGGGACATGGCGTAGTTCAGGCCGGCCTTGATGTTGCCGGTACCGTGCGGTGCAGCGCGGTCGTATTCGGAAACGCGCAGCTTGATGGGCTTGAGGCCGCCCTTGAAGTACGGACCGACCGGCGTCACGAGAATGCGGAACTGGTACTCATCGGCGGGAGCAACGCCGATGACGTCGCCGGTGGCGAACATGAGCGGACGCACGTACAGCGTCGCGCCCGAGCCGAACGGCGGAACCCATGCGGCGTTGGCCTCGACGACCTTCTTCACCGCTTCGACGAAACGGTCCTCGGGGAACGGCGGCATTTCAAGGCGCCGCGCGGAGTCGTGCATACGCGCGGCGTTCATGTCGGGACGGAAGCACACGATGTGCCCGTCTTGGGTGGTATACGCCTTAAGGCCTTCGAAGACCTCCTGGCAATAGTGAAGGATGCCTGCGCATTCGGAGATGTTCAGCGAGTGGTCGGTGGTCAGTTCGCCCTCGCCCCACTTGCCGTCCTTGTAGTTGCACACGTAGCTGTAATCCGTCTTGCGGTAGCTGAAATCGAGGCTACCCCA
>CAKTSW010000254.1 GCA_934613165.1 uncultured Ellagibacter sp. | reverse complement strand
GTACGGCTTCGGGCAGACCGACGTGCGAAGCGACATCTACGCGCTCGGCGCGGTGCTCTACTTCTGCACGAAGGGGAAGGCTCCCTCGCCTTCGTCGCGCGAGAGCAGGTTTCGGGGAGAAGGCGTGTTCGAGCCGTTGCGCGAGGTCATCGCGCAGGCGATGTCGCTCGATCCCGATAGGCGCTACGACTCTGCGCGCACGATGCGCCGCGCCCTCGAGAAGGTCGCTGCCGCGTATTTCGGCGGAACGACGGCCGCCCGCCGCGCCAAGCCTGCATCGCGCGGTGCGGCCCTGGCGGCCTCGGGATCTCGAAGCCCCGCACCTCACCCGCCCGTCGACGCCTCGCGCAAGGTCGTTTCCGTCGCGGCCGGATCAGCAGCGTCCCGCCAAGCAGCCTCCTCTGCGTCGCACACGGCCGCGCCCATGGCCCCGGCTCCCGAAGACGCGGCGCCTGTGGCCGCAAAGCCCCCGCGCGCCGACTTGAAGCGCGCGGTTGCCCCGCTTCGCGAAGCCGCAAGCCGCGTCCTCTCGGCGATTCCCCTTGGCGTCGGCGTCGCGTGGAACGTGATGCTCGGTGCGACGTTCGCGCTGTTCGTCGCCGTGTTCGTCGGCCTCGTATGGTCGCCCGACCCGAGCCTCGCCGTTGCGTCTTGGCCCCGCTGGTGCCGGTTCGCGACGTACGGCCTGCTCGTGTTCTGCGTTTTCGGCCCCATGCTCTACCTTGCGTCCGATCGTCGCTTGCCGAGGCGCTGGTTCCCGCGCCTCTTCGGGGCGAGCTGCCTGCGCGAGGCTGCCGTCCTGCTCGCCGTCGCGTTCGCGGCGATCGTCGCGGCCTTCGCGATCGCGATCGTGGGCACGGGCGCGATCGCGTAAGCGGTCTTCCGCCCGAACCCGCCTTGCGCCTTTCGGGCCGCAGGGAAGGTCGCCGCTCGCATGTTGTTCACCCGCCATTTCCGCCGCCTCGCGGGTGATGATTGTCCATTTGCTACTTTTATGCCTACAATGGGTTCGCCCTCGAATCGGGGGCTGTTTCTCACGGAGATGGATGGGTCCTGGTGGGCCCCGCGGCCTTCAAAGCCGTTGTGAGGCGCGCAGAACGTCTCGGGTGTGTTCGATTCGCATGCATCTCCGCCATTTATTATCCCAAGCCAGACGCTCGTCTGCGCATAAACGCATACCGCATGCCGCATCACGCATCATAGAGGGGGAGAAATGGCAGATCAGAAGACGATTTCAATCGACGCGCTCGGACCTGCGCAAACCGAGGCGAAGGCAGAGGCTCTCGGCGTGTCGAAAGGCTCCATGCCGCTTTCTCGCATGTTCGTCGCGGGAATGCTCGCCGGCGCGTTCATCTCGTTCGGGGCCATGTTCTTCTGCCTGTTCACAAGCGACTCCTCGCTTCCGTTCGCCGTTCAGCGCGCGGGCGGCGGCGCGTGCTTCTGCCTCGGCCTTGTGCTCGTGCTCTGCTGCGGCGCCGAGCTCTTCACCGGCAATTCGCTCATGGTGTGCTCGCTTCTTTCCCGCAAGATCGGCGTGGGCGCGCTCCTTCGCAACTGGGTCACCGTGTGGCTCGGCAATCTCGTGGGATCGCTCGTCGTGGTGCTGCTCGTCTACGCGTCGCAGATGGCGGCGATGAACGGCGGGGCCGTGGGCGAGACCATGGTGTCGGTCGCCGCTTCGAAGGCGGCGCTCGCGCCGGGCGTCATCTTCGCGAAGGGCATCCTCTGCAACGTCCTCGTGTGCCTCGCCGTGTGGATCGGCTTTTCCGCGCGCTCGGTCGTCGACAAGGTCCTGGGGATCTTCCTTCCCATCACCGCCTTCGTGGCCTGCGGGTTCGAGCACTGCGTTGCGAACATGTTCTTCCTGCCGAGCGGCTTTCTCATGAACTCGCTCGGCGTCGGGGCCCCGGGTGCCGTCGCGCTTGGCGGGGTGGTGGGAAACATCCTCATCGCCACGCTCGGCAACATCGTCGGCGGCGTGGCCGTCGGTGTGGCATACTGGTTCGCATACCGCTCGCGTGAGGCGAACGCGTAGAGGCGTCGAGCCTTGCGCGCTGGCACGGCGACCGAAGGCAATCGAAG
Organism: uncultured Ellagibacter sp.; assembly: GCA_934613165.1. Classification (GTDB taxonomy): domain Bacteria; phylum Actinomycetota; class Coriobacteriia; order Coriobacteriales; family Eggerthellaceae; genus Ellagibacter. The sequence goes on along the minus strand of CAKTSW010000254.1, from coordinate 1,190 downwards.
AAGGGAACCCCATGCTCACCTATTTCAAGCGCTACGAGATCTTGGCGTGCGTCCTGGCGGTTGCCGTCCCGCTCGTGGTCGTGAACGTGTGGTCGCTCGCCACCGGGCAGGCCATGGGCTTCACCGCGGCGGGCGCGGCGGTGTCGATCGTGCTTTTGCTCGGCGGGCTGTTCGTGTTCACCCGCTTGTTCGCCGGCATGGCTCAGAACAAGGCCGAAGCGCTCGTTTCCCTGTATAACGACGGCTGCGACGCGCGGGCTTTCGTCGAAGGCGGCGGCAAAATCGCCGCATCGGCTTCGACGCCTTTGAACGAGCTTTCGGCCTGGTACCTTTCGTTTTACGCGAACGCTCTCATCGATTTGGGGCAACGCAACGAAGCTGCCAAGATCGGGCTTATGCTGCAGGAAAGCGTCCAGGACGCGCCCGACGACGCGACACGTCTTGCGCTCTATGCGGACCTCGTGCCGCTCGTCGGCGCGCTCTTCGGGCCCCAGAAGGTGAGCGAGCTTTCGAACGAGGCGCTCATGCTCAACGTCGACGCGGCCGACGAGGTCGCGGCACAGCGCCGCAGCTACCTCGAGTGGGCGCGAGCCGTCGCGTGCGCCAAGCTTTCCCGCGATACCGATTCCCTTCTTGCGAACTACCGCGTCATCTGGGGAAACGCCGACCAGTGCATGCGCCTGCGCGTCGAGTACGCCGTGCAGGAAGGCAAGCTCCACGAAGCGCTCGGCAATACGGATGCCGCTCGCGGCTGCATGCGCTTCGCGGCCGACAACGGCAAGGATCTGCCCGCGGCGATCGAAGCCCGCGCGTTCTTCGGCGAGAAGTAGCGCGTCCTGCTCGATAGCGGGTACGTTACTCGCCTTCCATCGAAGGCCCCATGTGCCTTCACCGTCCAACACCGCATCGCCCCTTTCTTTCCTTTGCGCGGCGTTTCCCATCGCATGCCGTCCTTTCGCGTATCAACGCGTGAGATGTAACCGTTTCGCAATCGTTCGAGGTATATAATTCGAACGTTTTTGCCAAAAACGATGTCTCAACGAAGGTGATGCAAACTCATGGATGTCACGCAAATAATCGCCATCGTGGTGTTCGTCGTCGTCATGGTCGCGATCATGACGGAGAAGATCCACCGCGCCCTCGCCGCCGTGGTCGGCGCCATGGTGCTGCTGATCCTGCACGTGGTCAGC
>CAKTSW010000253.1 GCA_934613165.1 uncultured Ellagibacter sp. | reverse complement strand
ACCTCGACGTAGCTGATGGCCCCGCCCGGCGACAGGCGCTGGAAGGCGCTTTCGAACTTCAGCTTGTCGAACGCGTCGATTTCCTCCGTCACGTGCACGTGGTAGCTGTTCGTGATGTAGCCCTTGTCGGAGATGCCGGGAATCACGCCGAAGCGGCGCTGCAGGGCCTTCGCGAACTTGTACGTCGTCGACTCGAGCGGCGTGCCGTACAGCGAGAAGTCGATGTTCGTGGCGGCTTTCCACTCGTTGCACTTGTCGTTCATGTGCTGCATGACCTCCATGGCGAACGGCGTGCCCTCGGGGTCGGTGTGGCTGTGGCCGGTCATGTACTTCACGCACTCGTAGAGGCCCGCGTAGCCGAGGCTGATGGTGGAATACCCGCCGTAGAGCAGCTTGTCGATGGGCTCGCCCTTCTTCAGGCGCGCAAGCGCGCCGTACTGCCACAGGATCGGCGCGGCGTCGGACAAGGTGCCCTTCAAGCGGTTGTGGCGGCACATGAGTGCCTTGTAGCACAGCTCCAAACGCTCGTCGAAGATTTCCCAGAACTTCGTCATGTCGCCATGCGAGGACAGCGCCACGTCGGGCAGGCTGATGGTGACGACGCCCTGGTTGAAGCGCCCATAGTATTTGGGCTTGCCCGGCTCGTAGTTGCCGGCGTTCGCCACGTTGTCGTAGCCGTTGCCGGAACGGTCGGGCGTCAAGAAGCTGCGGCAGCCCATGCACGTGTAGCAGTCACCGTTGCCCTCGGTCTCGCCCTTCGAGAGCTTCATCTCGCGCATCTTCTTTTCCGAGATGTAGTCGGGCACCATGCGCTTGGCCGTGCACTTCGCGGCGAGCTGGGTGAGATAGAAGAACGGCGAGTCCTCGTGGATGTTGTCTTCTTCCAGCACGTAGATGAGCTTCGGGAACGCCGGCGTGATCCACACGCCCGCCTCGTTCTTCACGCCCTCGTAGCGCTGGCGCAGCGTTTCCTCGATGATCATGGCGAGGTCGTGCTTCTCCTGCTCGGAGCGCGCCTCGTTCAGGTACATGAACACGGTGACGAACGGCGCCTGGCCGTTGGTCGTCATGAGCGTGACCACCTGGTACTGGATGGTCTGCACGCCGCGGCGGATCTCGTCGCGCAGGCGGTTCTCCACGACCTCCTTGATGCGCTCGGCGTTGGCCTCGAGCCCGAGCTGGTTGATCTCCTGGAGCACCTGGCGGCGGATCTTCTGGCGGCTCACGTCGACGAACGGCGCGAGATGCGTGAGCGAGATGGACTGCCCGCCGTACTGGCAGCTCGCCACCTGCGCGATGATCTGCGTCGCGATGTTGCACGCGGTCGAGAAGCTGTGCGGACGCTCGATCATGGTGCCGGAGATGACCGTGCCGTTCTGCAGCATGTCTTCCAGGTTCACAAGGTCGCAGTTGTGCATGTGCTGCGCGAAGTAGTCGGAATCGTGGAAGTGGATGATGCCCTCGTTATGCGCGCGGACCACGTCGGGGGGCAGAAGGAGGCGCATCGTGATGTCCTTGGACACCTCGCCCGCCATGTAGTCGCGCTGCACGGAGTTCACCGTCGGGTTCTTGTTGGAGTTCTCCTGCTTGGCTTCCTCGTTGTTGCACTCGATGAGCGACAGGATCTTGTCGTCGGTGGTGTTCGACTGGCGCTTCAGGCTCTGCACGTAGCGGTAGATGATGTACTTGCGCGCCACGGTGTAGCGGCCCTGCGCCATGATCTGGTCCTCGACCATGTCCTGGATTTCCTCGACCGACACGGTGTGCCCGCTGCGCCCGCACAGCCATTCCACGCTGTGCGCCGCGAGCGCGATCTGGTCGTCGGTCAAACGCTCGATCTCGGGGACCTCGTTGTTGGCCGCCTTGATCGCGTTCACGATTTTGTCGATGTCGAAGGGGACTTCAGATCCGCTGCGCTTGATGATCTTCATGACACTTCCTTTTCCCGCTCGTTCTTCAAGCAACGTCATCGTTTGCGCCCTGGCGAAGGGCGCACGACATGCGCACGGCGTTTTTCGAGGTGAGGGCGTCGTGTGCATGTCGGGATGTTTTCCAGATGGTGCGCGCATTCCCGCACCGCTCTTTCGGTGCTTCTATAATACGACAGGTTGAGCACAAGATATTGTGTTTTCTGGTGAATGAAAATCCACAGGTGGTGCTTCCACTTAGTTTTCCACAGCCCTTCGAAATCGCAAAATCCCACCTCGCCACGCATGGAGTGCATTATCTGGAGCGCCCGAAACCGGGGTTTTCAACAATGGCAAAACCGCAGGTCGATTTTTTCGGCGCAGGCGCACATCGCGATTGGGTCTTGACAAGCGCGAAAAGACGTCGACGCGGGCCGCGGCGCCGCAACACCGCTATACTTGCAAGCCATGGCAGCCTACCAACATATCTCGCACGGGTTCGACCCCGTCTTCGACGAGCATTCGCGCGTCCTTATTTTGGGGTCGTTTCCCTCCGTTCTGTCGTGCAAGAACGACTTCTACTACGGCAACCCGAAAAACCGCTTCTGGCACGTCATGGCGCACGTGCTCGGCAAGCCCGCACCGCCGAACGAGGAAGACGTTCGCGCCTCGCGGGCGGAGGGCGCAGCGGGTTCAGCGGGCGCAACGGCCGGAAGCGAGCCTTCGGCCCTCGAGGCATCGATTGCGGCGAAAAGGCAGCTGCTGCTCGAAGGGCGCGTGGCGCTTTGGGATGTCATCGAGGAGTGCGACATCAAGGGGTCGTCGGACGCGAGCATCAAGAACGTCGTTCCCGCGCACGTCGAGCGCATCGCGGAAACCACGCGCATCGCGGCCGTCGTCTGCAACGGGAACACTGCCGGCAGGCTCTACAAGCGCTACCTGCAGTGGAAGGTGGGGCTTGAAGCGCACGTGCTCCCCTCTACGAGCCCCGCGAACGCCTCATGGAGCGCAGAGCGGCTTATCCAGCGCTGGGGCGAGGAGTTCGAACGCATCTGGGACGAAGTCGCCGCAGCCGAGGCGCGCTGGGATGAAGAGAGCGCGAAGAAGGCAGCGGGGGCGCCGAAGAGAAGCACCTGCGATGCCGGGTGGTCCCGCGATGGCGGCGTGCAGGATGGCCGCGCGAGCGGTTCGCCCGCCAACGGCAATGCGCGCGATCGGGCGGCAGGGGCGCCGAAGAGAAGCGCGGTCGCCGCCAGGGCGCTCCACAACGGTCGCGCGACCGACGAGTCTTGCGGGAACGGGAACGGGAACGGGAACGGGAACGGGAACGGGAACGGGAACGGGAACGGGAACGGGAACGGGAACGGGAACGGGA
>CAKTSW010000252.1 GCA_934613165.1 uncultured Ellagibacter sp. | reverse complement strand
GGCAACGGGCACGAGAAGTACCAGTACCTCTTCGCGAGCGACAGCGACTTCGTCTTCGCGGTCGTGTGCGAGGAGCTCGGCATGATCGGCGCGCTTATCGTGATCGCGCTGTTCCTGCTTCTCGCTTATACGGGGACGCTCATCGCGCGCTCGGCGAGCGACGACTTCGGAACCATGCTCGCCGGCGGGCTCACGGTCGCGCTCGTGTTCCAGGCGTTCCTCAACATGGGGTGCGCGATCGGCGTGTTCCCGACGACGGGCAAGCCCTTGCCCTTCATCTCGTCGGGCGGCTCGTCGGTCATCGCGTCGCTCATGATGGTCGGGCTCATCCTCTCCGTCTCGCGCGACGCCGCCGCGCCGAGTGTCTACGACCGCCGTCGCGCCGATCTGCGCGTCGTGCGGACGTCGTCCGGTCGGGCGGGGGAGGGCGCACGCGATGCCGCGCAGCCGTCTCGCCGCGACGTGCGCCGCCCGGGCGGCGGTTCGCGCGCCGGCCACGACCGCGCGTCGCGCCGAAGCAATGAACCGAGGACGCCTTCCCGCTCGTCCTCTCGAAGGAGGTAACATGCTGGTCGTTCTTTCCGGCGGCGGCACCGCCGGCCACATCAATCCCGCCCTTGCCTTGGCGGAGGTGCTCACCGAGCGTGGATGCGAGGTGCGCTTCGCGGGCACGCCGCGCGGCGTCGAGTCCCGGCTCGTGCCCGAGGCGGGCATCCCGTTCAAACCCTTCGAGGCATCGGGCTTCAACCGCAAGCACCCGCTTTCCCTCTTGAAGGCGCTCCGGCTCATCCGCGCGTCGACGGTCCAGGCGCAAGATTGGTTCCGCGAGATAAAGCCCGACGTCGTCGTTGGCTTCGGCGGCTACGTTTCCATCCCCGTCGCACGCGCGGCGGAGAAGATGGGCATTCCCTTCGTCGTCCACGAGCAGAACTCGGTCATGGGACTTGCCAACAAGGAGCTCTCGAAGAAGGCCCAGGCGGTCTGCCTCACCTACGAATGCGCGAAGGACGGCGTCTCCATCCCGTCTTCGACCAGCGTCGTCGTGACGGGCAACCCGGTCCGCCGCGCCGTTTTGTCCTCGACGCGCGAAGAGGGGCGCGCCATGCTCGGCATCCCCGAAGACGCGCTCATGCTGCTCGTGTTCGGCGGCAGCCTCGGCGCCCGCCAGATCAACGAGGGCATCGCGCGCCTGAAGGGCGAGCTTCTGTCCCGCCCGAACCTCTACGTCGTGCACATCACGGGCCCCAAAGAGCTCGACCGCACGCTCGAGGAGCTCGCTCTCACCGAGGAAGAGAAGAAGCGCTGGCTCGCGATGGGGTACCAGAACCGCATGGGCGAGACCATGGCCGCGGCCGACGCCATCGTGTCGCGTGCCGGCGCGACCTCGCTCGCCGAGATATCCGCGCGCGCCATCCCCGCGCTTCTCGTGCCCTACCCGCACGCCACGGCCGACCACCAGACCACGAACGCTCGCGCCTACGTGGCGGCTGGGTGCGCGTCGATGATCCCCGACGCCGAGGTCGAAACGCCCGCCTTCGATAAGCTCGTGTTCTCGCTCGTCGACGACGCGGATGCGCGTGCGGCCATGGCAAAAGCGGCGAAGGCGCAGGAAACCGCCAACGCCGCCGCTAAATTGGCGGATGTTGTGATGGGGCAGGCCCGCTCGACGGCGCATGCACTACAATGATCTCTTTGGAATGAAAACCTCAACACGAGTGGAACGATTGATATGAGCACTGAACGTTTGCATTTCATCGGCGTCGGCGGCGTCGGCATGAGCGGCATCGCGCATGTGGCGCATGACCAGGGCATCGTCGTCACCGGGTCCGACATCAAGGAAAGCCGCTACACCAAGCAGCTCAAAAGCTGCGGCATCCCGGTGGCCATCGGGCAGCGGGCCGAAAACGTCCCCGAAGGCGACGACGTCACCGTCGTGATCTCCACCGCCATCCTCGACAACAACCCCGAGCTCATCGAGGCGCGCCGCCGCGGCCTTAAGATCATCCACCGCGCGCAGATGCTCGCCCGCTTGGGCGAGGGCCTCGACACGCTCGCCGTCGCCGGCACGCACGGCAAGACCACCACGTCGTCCATGCTCGCGAGCGTGCTCGACGGCATCGGCGACGACCCGACGTTCCTCATCGGCGGCATCGTCCGCGCCTACGGCACCAACGCCCATTCCGGCTCCGGCAAGCACTACGTCGTCGAAGCCGATGAAAGCGACAAGTCCTTCACGTTCCTCTCTCCCGCGGGCGTCATCGTCACCAACGTCGAGGCGGACCACCTCGACCATTACAAGGACCTTTCCGAGATCTTCGCGAAGTTCAAGCAGTTCATCGGCTCCGTCCCCGAAACGGGTCCCGTGGTCGTGTGCGGCGAGGAGGAGCCGCTCGTGAAGATCGCGCGCGAGGCGCACCCGAACGCGATCACCTACGGCTTCGGCGAGGGGTGCGACGCACGCATCGTCTCGGCCGAACCCCACGGCGTCGGCTCCCGCTTCACCTTGAAGCTGCCCGACGGCACGCTCGTCCAAGGCTCGGTGAAGCAGAACCCCGGCATGCACAACGTGCTTAACGCCGCGTCCGTCCTCACGCTCATCTGGGCGCTCGGGCTTGACGTGGAGGCCGCCGCGAAGGCGCTCTCCGAGTTCGCCGGCGTCCGCCGTCGCTTCGATCTGGTCGGCGAAGCCGGCGGGGTCACCGTGGTCGACGACTACGCGCACCACCCGACGGAAATCGCGGCGACCATCACCGCCGCCAAGACGCTCGACTTCAAGCGCGTGCACGTGCTCTTCCAGCCGCACCGCTACTCGCGTGCCCCGCTGTTCACCGAGGTGCTCCACGACGAGTTCGGCTCCGCGTTCGACCGTGCCGACACCGTCACGTTCATGGACGTGTACCCGGCCGGCGAGGCGCCGGTGCCCGGCGTGTCGGGAAAGACGTTCTTGAACGTCGTCCTCGACCACGCGGGACACCCCGCCGAAGCCGAATACGTCGCGCGCCGCATCGACGTGGTGCCGCATATGGCGCGCCTCGCGCGCCCGGGCGACCTCGTCATCACGATGGGCGCTGGCGACGTCACCGCGATCGGCCCCCAGCTCGTCGAGGAGCTTTCCGCCCAAGGTACCGTCCGCGGGGAGTGAGGCGCATGACCGCACGCCACGCCTCGCCGCTCGAAGCGCTCCTCGTCGACGACCGCTTCGACGGCGATGTCGACTTCTCCGAGCCGCTCGCACGGCACACGACCTATCGCATCGGCGGCCCCGCCCGCTTCTTCGTGCGC
>CAKTSW010000251.1 GCA_934613165.1 uncultured Ellagibacter sp. | reverse complement strand
TCTTCAACCAGCCGGACCTAAGCCTCGATGAGGCGAAAAGCCTGCTCGAAAGCCATTTCTCGGGAGGCCCATCGAAACGATTGACCGTCGCCGACGTGCAACGCGAGATCGAGAACTACTACAAGATCAGCCACAGCGACATGGTCGGGCGCTGTCGCCAGCGCAACGTGAACTACGCGCGCAAGATGGCGATCTACCTTTGCCGGCAGCTGCTCGATTTGCCCTACGCCGACATCGGAGAGAAGTTCAACCGCGATCATTCCACCATCCTGCACCTCGTGAACGACGTCGAGAAGCAGCTCAAGGAAAGCCGCGACATGAACGAGGAGATCGAATCGCTCAGAACCATCATCCGCGAGCTGTAAACATTCCACTTATCACGAAAAGCCACGTCAATCGTGGCTTTTTTAGTGGGAAGAGTGTTGAAAGGGATCTCAGAGCATAAAGGCGGGCAAGGAAAACGGGCCGTGCAAGGGGCGAGAGGGCACGATGGCGTTCGGGGAGGCTGTTCAAAAGACGGTTCCAACGCGTCTCAAAACCTGGGGAAAACACGCATATCGCTGTTGAAAGATAACAAAACCGATAAAATCGGTTGAAACGCATGACATCTTCTCCACGGATGAAAGAGGTAAAGAAACCTACATTGACCTGCGATTTCGACGCTTTTCAACATTTCAACCGCGCTTATTATTGTTATTGTAAGAAACATAGATATATATAAAGAAAGGGCGAGAAAAGAAATGAGGGGCGAACGCATCGCCTTGAGGGTCGAACCCGAGCCTGTGAAATCTTTCTAAAATGCTCTGTTCATCGCCCTATTCTGTGTTATATAATTCAGAAGTTACTCTGCATACATTGTGCATACAGTGAAATGAAAGGGATAGAGATATGAAACGCACTTATCAGCCGAACAAGCGCAAGCGTGCTAAATGCCATGGCTTCCGTTCTCGCATGGCAACCAAGGGCGGCCGCGCCGTGCTCAAGGCTCGCCGCAACAAGGGCCGCAAGCGTCTTACCGTGTAGGTAGGCTCTTCGTTGGATGTCATTAAATCCAGCGCAGAAATCTCCGAGCTTTTCGCGAGAGGGAAACGCCTAAGCACACCGTTCCTCACGCTTATCTACGCTCCGGAGAAAAACGAGGGGGCAGCGCAACACGACCGACATGGTCGTGTTGCTTTTATTGCAGGCAAAAAGTCGGGCAATGCCGTATGGCGCAACTCCGCGAAGCGCCGCATGCGCGCCCTTTGCCGCGAGCTCAACGGCCCCTGGACGGGCTACGACGTGATATTTCTCGCGAAGTCGTCCGTCACCCGCGCGTCTTATAGTAAAGTGCTAACGGTATGTGCCAAGGTTGTCGAACGCTCTGAATTGGTCAGCGAAAGGGACTAACCATGGTCGATATGCGCAGCGCATTGAAGCAGGCTCCCACCAAGGTTGCTCTTTTGCTCATCACGTTCTATCGCGCGGCCATTTCGCCCCTTTTCCCTTCCTGCTGCCGGTTCACGCCGACCTGCTCCGAATACGCTCTCATCGCGTTTCGCCGCTACGGGTTCCGCAAGGGCTTCGTCCTTACCGCAAAGCGCATCCTGAAGTGCCGTCCGGGAGGGCCTTACGGATACGATCCGGTGCCGTAGGGCTCCCTTTGGTATATAGAAGGGAATAACATGTGGGATGTAATTAAGGACTGGGTCTTTGCCGCCATCCAGTTCTTCTACAACGGCGTCGGCGACTGGGGCATGGCGATTATCGTCATCACGGTGATCTTCCGCGTGATAGTCGCTCCTCTTGTCCATAAATCCACGACGGCGAACTTCGCCATGCAGAAGGTTCAGCCGCTCATGCAGGAAATCCAAACGCGTTTCGCGGACGACCCCGTCCGTCAGCGCGAGGAAATGCAGAAGCTCTACGCCGAGACCAAGTTCAACCCGCTGGCCGGTTGCCTGCCGATGCTTATCCAGATGCCGGTGTTCATCGCGCTTTACCAGGTACTTTACAGCATGGGCGACCGCATGCCCGAGGGCATGACGTACCAGTTTTACCACTTGGTCCCCGACCTGACGATGAACCCCGCGACGGCCATGGGCCAGGGTTTCCTGACGTTTCTGCCCTACCTCATCCTCATGCTCGTGTTCGCGTTCGTGACGTTCGCCCCGATGCTCCTTCAGCAGAAGAACAGCAAGGACAACGCGCAGCGCAAGCAGATGATCATGATGTCCGGCATCATGTCGCTGTTCATGCTCTGGATTTCCTGGTCCGCTCCCGCGGGCGTGCTTTTGTTCTGGGGCGCGAGCTCCATCTTCGCCGTCATCCAGCAGCAGACCACGATGCACTTCCTGAAGAAGAAGGAAGCCGAGGCCGAAGAGGTCGCTGAGGTCAAGCCCGTCAAGATCGACGTGACGCGCAAGGTGAAGAAGCCCCGTCCCACCAAGAAGCGCTAGTTTTCGTTCGCGTATGAGTTCCTAGGAGTTGTTATGAGCGAAGAAAAGACCGACATCACCGAAGAAGAGCTCGACAACATCGCCGACACCGCCATTGCCGCGCTGCAGGACATCCTGAAGTACTTCAACGTCGGCGAGGTGACGATCGACGAGTACGAAGGCGACGACGGCGAGCTGATCCTCGACATCACCGGCGAGGACTTGGCGGTGCTCATCGGGCGCCACGGCAAGACGCTCGACGCGCTGCAGTTCCTCGTTTCAGCCATCACCGTCCGAGCCATCGGGTTCCGCTACCCTGTCGTGATCGATGTGGAAGGTTACAAGAGCCGCCAGCGCGACAAGATCGAGTCTATCGCGCGTTCGTCGGCGAACCGGGCGGCGAGTCAGCATCGCAGCGTGAAGATGCGCCCGATGACCCCTTACGAGCGAAGGATCGTCCACATCGCGCTCCGCGACGACGACCGGGTCGACACCGCCTCCGAAGGCGAGGGCAGCGCCCGACACGTGGTGATTATCCCCCGTTAAACGTTTTCGAGAGAACCGGGATGTTTCACGTGAAACATCCCGGTTTGCTTTTTACGGGGCGCGATGGCCGGCCTCATCGCGCCCCGTAAAAAGCAAACCGATGAGAGGAGAACGAATGGATGTCATCGAGCGCTACCTCGATGAGCTGCTCGTCGCGAACGAGACGACCAACCTCACCCGCATCGTGTCGCGGGAAAGCGCCGAGGTTCTCCATATCGAGGACTCGCTTTCCGGGCTGAAGTACGTCGACGAGGCGCCTGAAGGCCCTTATGCCGACTTGGGGACGGGCGGCGGCTTTCCTGGCGTGCCTCTGGCGGTCAAGACG
>CAKTSW010000250.1 GCA_934613165.1 uncultured Ellagibacter sp. | reverse complement strand
GAGTCGATCAAGGGCATCTGGTGCGTGCCGAAGTACTCCAACCCCGGCGGCGTCACCTATTCCAACGACGTGGTGAAGCGCCTGGCGTCGATGAAGTGCGCCGCTTCCGACTTCCGCATCTTCTGGGATAACGCCTATAGCGTTCATCATCTCTACGACTTCAAGGCCGACCACGACCACCTGCTCGACATCGGCAAGGCGTGTCGCGAAGCCGGCAACCCCGACCGGTACTTCAAGTTCGCGTCGACGTCGAAGGTGGCGCTTCCCGGCGCGGGCATTTCCGCGATCGCGGCGAGCCCGGACAACATCGCCGAAATCAAGAAGCGCATGGCGACAAGCGTCATCAGCTACGACAAGATCAACCAGCTGCGCCACGTGAAGTTCCTGCACAACGCGAGCGGTATCGCCGAGCACATGAGCAAGCACGCGGAGATTCTGCGCCCGAAGTTCGCGCTCGTCCAAAACGAGCTCACCGCAGGGCTTTCGGACGTCGGCGGATGCTCGTGGACGAACCCGCGAGGAGGGTACTTCGTTTCGTTCGACGCACCCGAAGGCTGCGCGAAGCGCATCGTCGAGCTTGCGAAGGAAGCGGGCGTTACATTGACGGGAGCGGGCGCGACCTGGCCGTACAAGCACGACCCCTGCGACAGCAACATCCGCATCGCGCCGTCCCTTCCGCCGCTGTACGAGCTGCGCGAGGCGCTCACCGTGTTCGTGTGCTGCGTGAAGATCGCCTACGCGGAAAAGCTGCTTGGCAAATAGCGAGCTTTGAGCATCAACGAATGAAGCGCCCCCTCCCGACCCTCTGCACGCAAGGGAGCCAGGAGGGGGCGCTTGGGCGTTATGGGACGAGGGCTCGCCTTGCCAGAAAGCGCGTCGGGAACACGGCCCCTACCGGGAGGCGCTGCGGGCGATGGCCGAGAAGATTTCCTGTTCGAGCGAGGCGAAGTCGTCTTGCGCGAACGAGTACGAGACGGCTTCGGGTTCGTCGCCCGGTTCGCTCTCGTCGTGCTGTTCGACGCGCACGAAGGCGAGGTCGACGCGTTCGAAGCCCTGCGCGAGCACCGCATACGCGTAGCATTTCGCCTGAAGCTCATGTTTCCGGCGCAGGCTCTCGGCGTCTTCAAGAGGCGAGCCCCCCGTTTTGTAATCCACGACGAACGCGCTTGAGGCGTCGCCGTCGTCGACGAGAAGGTCGATCTGCCCTTCAAGGAACGGGGCACCCTCCCCCTTCCCGACCTGGATGAAGAACGGCACCTCGGCACGAACCGATCGATATCGGCCGACCTTCTGTGCGATGCCGCTTTCGAACCAGCGGTGAAGCGCCGCGTGAAGCCGAGCGACCTGCAGAGACGTCAGCCGGTACGCACGGCAAAGCGCGTCGATACGCCCCTCCGAGGGACATGCCAAGGGCGAACCAGGGGCACGGGAGGCCACAGCATACTGCGCAAGGCGGTGGAACGCCGCGCCCAGATCGGTCGCTTTGTCCGCGTCGACGGAGAACGCTTGGCACGAGGCACCGAAATCGTCGGACTCGGGCAACGCGTCTTCCTCGTTCGAAAGCGCGGTCTCGTCTTCTTCCAGCTCGTCGGCGTCGAAGGACAACCCGCCATGAGCTTCCTTGGCAAGGGATGAATAGCTGTGCACGCCCGCCCTGGTCGATTCGGGAAGAGCGTAGGGGCGCTCGGAAAAGGGCTCGGCAGCGGGGATGCTCACGAATAGAGACGCACGCGGCTGCGATTCATCGGGACTTGCGGTTTCGCCGGCGTCGTTTCCCTCGGCCTGCTCGGGGGAAAGGTCGACCCGTTCGACGCGAGCGGGCGCTTCCCCTCCGAAGTCGAGCAAGCTCACGCCCGGCTCGAACGCGTTCTCCTCGCCGACAAGGGCGGACTCCACGTCGCGCCACGCGCTCTTCGAGAGTCCCGAGGCGTGCGTCTTCGTTCGCAAGCCCATCGGGGCGCAGATGACCGCTTCCTTGGCGCGCGTGATGGCTACGTAGAGCAGGCGCTTCGATTCCTGGGACTCGCCTCGCTGCTCGCGTTCCTTAATCGCTGCGCGGACTTCGGCTGCGGTATGACCGGCCGGGTCCGCGATGATTCTCTCGAGTGCTTCCTCGTCGAGTTCGTCGTCGCCGGCAAAGGGATCGTACTTGCCGCCCTTGGAGATAAGCGTCGATTCTTTCTCGACGAACGCAGTAAGAGAGTCACCCGCGTCGAGTGACAGGTACGTCTTTCCGCCGATGCTCGTGCACGCCAGCTTTCGCGCACGGGATGCGTCGGAGCGAAGCTCGGCTATGGCGACCACGGGGAACTCGAGGCCCTTGCTCGCGTGAATGGTCATGATGCGGACGAAATCGCCCGACGTCGCGGAAAGAGCGCCCGGGGCCTCTTTCGCGACCTCCACGCGGAGTCGGAACTCCGAAGCGATTCCCGCAGGGCCGAGCGCCTTCTTGCTCTCGATGTCCTCGACCATGCGTATCGCCTTGTAGACGTTCGCGGCGCGGGCGAGCCCTTCAGGGCCGCCGGCTTCGAGGCGGGCGAGCCACCCGGAATCGAGCACGACGTTTCGCATGATGGCGGAAACGCGCACGATGCCGACGGCCTCCTCGATGCCGGCGAGAATGTCCATCGCCTGCGCCAGCGCGGGAGATGCGCTTTCCCTACGCGCGTCGTCGCGAGCGAAAGCGCGGACCCCTCCGTCGAGCGAGACCCTGCGAGGAATGCCCCGCTGCTCGTCGAAGCGGGTCGAAAGCGCGATGAAGTCGTCCGCCGAAAGCGAGAACAGCTCGCTTGAGAGCACTTCGAACAGCGCTTCGGTGTCCTTCGGGTTCGCGACGACCTCCGCAAGGCGAACCATGAGCTGCACTTCGGGAGCCGCAGAGAAAATCGAGCCGCCCGACACGACGCAGGGCAAGCCCTCTTTGCGCAATGCATCGGCGAACACGTCGGCGCAGCGCATCGTCCCAAGCAGAACAACCATGTCGGAGACGCTTTGCCCTGCTGCACGAAGCTCGGCGAACCGTTCGGCGATCCGTCGTGCCACGACGCGCCGCGCGTCGTCAGACGGAATCCCCTTCGCGTAGGTCGTCAGCTGCACCTCGACTCGCGGGCCGTCGCCGCGGTAGGGGCTTTTCACGCGCGCTTCGTCGCGCGAAGCGGAAAGCGACATGAACGACCGGCCGAACACCGCCGGCTGGCTGAAAATACAATCGACGAACACGAGCACGTCGACATGGCTGCGGAAGTTGTCGGAAAGCGTGATGCTCCCTTCCGCATTCGATTGCTCCACCG
>CAKTSW010000249.1 GCA_934613165.1 uncultured Ellagibacter sp. | reverse complement strand
GAGGATTTCCAACTCGGCACGCTGTATCTCTTCGGTTGACGCTCGGCAGGCGTCTTCGATGAGCCAGACCTTGAAGCTTTCGTCGGCAAGCGAGCGCACGGTGCCCGACACGCATTGGTCGGTAAGCACGCCGGTGCACACCACGGTGTCGATTCCCATATTGCGCAGCGCAAGCACGAGGTTTGTCCCGGCAACGGCGCTGTCGGTCGTTTTCGTGAACACGATTTCGTCGTCGCGCGGGGAAAGCTTAGGTACGATTTGCCCTTCAGGCGCGTCCATCGGCACAAGTAAGTCGTTGTATCCCGAGCTGCGCTGCACAAGTGACCTGTCGGACCCATTGCGCTTCAGGCATGCAATGCGGGCGAAGTTCACGTTCATGCCCCGTTCGCGGAACGCTGCCAGAATGCGTTCGTTGTTGGGCACGACTACGTCGTCAATCGCGCGATAGAACTGCTCCCAACGCTCAGCGCGGCGGATTTCGGCGGACGTTGGATTCTCGATCTTCGGGCGCGTGATGAACACGTGTTGCATGTCGATCACGAGTAGCGCCGTCTTCGCCGGATCGATTTCCACGTTTCCCCAGTCATCATCGTCTTCATAGTAAAAGGAACAGTATCGATTGTTTACTTTCATATGCTTTCCTTTGCGTCGGGCTATTTCGCCTGTGTGGGCTCTGCAATCGCGTCGGCGATGGTAGAGCCCGGTGTCGCGTCGATCGTGGGGCTGTTTACCGTGATTCCCTTTTCGGCAAGGAACTTGGCACGTGTGCGGCGGCCTACCAGGTAGTAGTATGCCACGCCGGCGGCGCACCACACCACTCCGACGATGATGACGTCTACGCCCGAAAAGGCGATTGCGAGGGCATATAGCACGATGCCGACAACGGGCACAACGGGTACGAGCGGACAACGGAACGGGCGCTTTGCGTCGGGTCGCTTCGCGCGCAGGTAAACGAGGAGCCCGCAGGCGAACATGTAGCACAAGCCGTATCCGAACACGCCCAGAAACCCTGCGAGCGTCCAGGCGTCGGGGGTGACGATGGGCAAAAAGGACACGACGATCATGGAAATCGCGGTCACCGCAAGTGCCGTCGTGGGCGTGCCATTCTCGTCAACCTTGGAAAACGACTTCGGGAACCATCCTTCGCGCGCCATGGCGTACAGCACGCGCGTCTGCCCCATGACGCCGCCGTTGGCGGTGGACATGGAGCCTGTGAAGCAGTGGATGGTCATCCACACGACGCCGAGGATACCGAACAACGATCCCCCGATCACGATAAGCGGCGCGTCGGTTCCAAGTTCGGCGAATCCGTCGGCGGGGAACAGGCCGTAGAGCACAGTGGCGAAGGCGCCGAAGAGCACGGTTAGGAAGATCGCCGCGCCGATGAGCGCATGCGGGATATCGCGCGAAGGATTCTTAGACTCCTCGGAAAGCGTTGCCACCACCTCGAACCCGCAGAATGCGATGACCACATAGGGGAGCGTTTGCAGGAAGGGCTCGACGGTGCCGTAGGGGGCGAAAGGCTGATAATTCATCGGGTCGATCATCGTAGCGCCCATGACGATGAACAGCGCGCTCGAAGCGATGAGGATGACGCCGAACGCCGCCTCGACAAGAGCGGACAATTTCACGCCGAGCCTGTTCAGTGCGAGGAAAAGAAGCGCGCATACGACGGAACCGACCCATTGCGGGACAACCGGTAGAAGCACGTGCACGTAAATCCCCACTGACACAAGCTCGACGTTCAGGCCGAACAGAAGCGCGAACCAATAAATCCAGCCGAGCATGAAGGAAATGGGATGGTCTTCGCCGAATACCTGCTTGGTGTATTCCCAGATGCCGCCGCATTTCGGAAACATCGTTGCAAGCTCGGAGAACACGAATGCGGTTGCGAGGGTGGCAAGTCCGCCGGCGATCCAGTAGCTTACGGACGCCAAAGGCCCTGCCGCCTCAGCGGCGCCGCCCACGCCGATGGCGAATCCCGAAGCCACCACTGCGGCATAGCCCGTGAGCATGAGCACGCCCTTCCCCAGTACTTTTTTAAGCCCCATCTCGCCTCACTCCTTGAAGGTCGCCGTTATGAATGAGGAAAGAGTAGGGGTGGGAGGTTTCGGGTGTGTTTCGGTTGTGCTGCTTTATCGCGATAGAGCGGTGAAGCGGGTGAAAAAGCCATATATTGCGTTAGGTTCACCCCGCCGGCATGACGAGTACGGCACCGCAGAATACGATTCCCGCGAAGAACGCGGAGGCGAACGAAGCTGCAATCCGCATATAAGGTAAGACGTCTCTTCAAATAGTCGCCGATGCCGGAAGGCGCGTTTGCATGACGCCGGCGTTTCGCGTGCGCGCCTGGTAAAGCTGCACCACTCCGTGCCGCTTTCGTGAAAAAGACATTTGTTCGCTATGTTACCCTCGCATAACTCGATGAACGCTGCTATGATTGGACGCGAGAAAACAGCCGCGCAACCGCATCCTCCAAACACACCCCGCGCGCATTCCCCAAGCGATTCGAGGCATATCCATGGCGTTCGTTCATTTGCATAACCACACTGAATATTCCTTGCTCGACGGCCTTACCCACGTGAAGGACATGGTCCGCCGTGCGGCCGAGCTCGACATGCCCGCCGTCGCCATCACCGACCACGGCGTCATGTCGGGCGTGCCCGAGCTCTGCGACGCGTGCACTGCGGTCGAAAAGGAAACCGGCAAGAAGGTCAAACCCATCTACGGCTGCGAGGTTTACTTCACCACCGACGAAGAGCTGCGCAAGGACGTGAAGCCGAAGCTGTACCACCTGCTTCTCCTGGCGAAGACCAACGAGGGCTACCATAACCTGTTGCACCTGGTCAGCGAATCCCACGTCGACAACTTCTACTACAAGCCGCGCACCACGTTCTCCATGCTGCAGAAGTACGGGCACGGCATCATCGGGTCGTCCGCCTGCATCGCGGGCATCATCCCGAAGCTTCTGGACAACCGCCAATTCGACGACGCCGTCACGTGGGCGAGGAAGTTCGCTTCCTGCTTCGACGAGGGCGACTTCTACATCGAGCTGCAAAACCAGGGCCTGCGCACCGACGGCGGCATGACGCAGACGGAGCTCAACCATCAACTCACGAAGGTCGCCCAGCTCGCGGGCTTGAAAACCATCGCCACGAACGACTTCCACTACCTGAAGAAGGAAGACGCGAAGGCGCAGGACATCATGCTCTGCATCGGCACGGGCTCGGCCGTGAACGACGCGAACCGCATGCGCTTCGAAAACGACGAGTTCTACATGAAGACGGAAGAGGAGATGCGCGAGGC
>CAKTSW010000248.1 GCA_934613165.1 uncultured Ellagibacter sp. | reverse complement strand
GTCCTTGCCCTGGCCAACAAAGAATCGCTCGTCGTCGGCGGAGATTTGATCATGCCGCTCGCCGCGAAGGTTGATGCGCGGCGCCGCGCAGCGGGCACGGCTCCGGCGACGGGTCCGGCGGGCGGGTTGATGCCCATCGACTCCGAGCACGGTGCAATCTACCAATGCCTTCTTGGGGAGAACGAGCGCGAGGTCGCGAAGCTGTGGGTGACGGCGTCGGGCGGTCCGTTTCGGGGAAAGAAGCGCTCCGACCTCGCGTCGATCACGCCCGCTCAGGCGTTGAAGCACCCGACCTGGCATATGGGCGCAAAGATCTCGATCGATTCCTCGACGCTCATGAACAAGGGGCTCGAGGTAATAGAGGCGCATCATCTTTTCAGCATGCCTTACGACAAGATCGAGGTCGTGGTGCAGCCGCAAAGCGCCATCCACTCCATGGTCGAATACGCTGATGGCAGCGTGAAGGCGCACCTGGGGACGACCGACATGCGCATCCCCATCCAGTTCGCGCTTTCGTATCCCAACCGATGGAGCGCTCCGGTGAAGCCGCTCGATTTCCGGACGCTCGGTTCGCTCGAGTTCGCGGCTCCCGACGAGGAAACGTTCCGCTGCCTTCCCCTTGCACGCCATGCGGGAAGCGTCGGCGGGACGCTGCCGTGCGTCATGAACGCCGCGAACGAGGTCGCCGTTGCGGCGTTCCTCGCGGAGCAGGGAACCTACCTCGGGATAGCCGAGTGCGTCGAGGCGGTCATGGAGGCGCACGAACGGGAAGGCGTGCAGAAGGTCGAGAGCCTCGAGCAACTCGAATCGCTTGACTCTTGGGCTCGCGCGAAGGCGAGGGAGAACGTTCGCTAGAGCGTAAGGTCCGGCCTTCGCCCCGTCGAGGGCGAAGGCCGGAACCGAGTGCGAGTCTTTACCGAGGCCTTGCGCCGCGCTAATCCTCGGAGGGCTCTTTCGCCCGGTGCATCGAGATGACTCGGGCCGCTTTCTCGACGGCGGCGTCGCGCATGAACGCCGATTTCCCCGTTCCGCTGATCTTCGCCGCGTAGGCGATCATCCTCGCGTTCGATTCGGGGCATTTGAACGACAGGTTGGAGTTCGGCTCTCCCGACAAGCGGGGTCGCCCGGTGCGCTGGCCTTCGGGACAGCTGTCCCAATCGAGGCGTTGCAGCTCGTTTGCCCGGTCCGCGACCTCGGTAGGAATGATGAACCCGTTTATCAGCTGATAGCTTGCCATTACCTGCCCCTTTCCCCTTATCTTCATAAGGTACCGTATAAAACGGGAAGAGGGAACGAGAATAATAAGAAACCTTGTGATAAAGCCGCCTCGTTTTTCGCGGGACGGCTTTATTGCCCTTGTGCGCCTAGAAACGTCGGCGCCCCTGCATCGCGCGTTTCGCGAGGGCGATAGCCGCCGCAGCGATGGCGAGGGCCGCGACGACGGGCAGCGCCTTTATCGCCGTACTCAAAGCGGCGTCGCCGGTCTTTCCCAGCGTGCCCTTCGCCTTGGTTTCGGGCTGCTGTTCGGGGACGGGTTCGGGCGCTTCAAGATCGGTATCGGCCTCGACCGACACGACGGCGTGGGCAAGCCGGTCGTCTTCAAGGCTCGGGCTTGAAAGCGTTGCGCGATTCGAGAACTTCGTCCCCGCAAGCGATTCGTCTTCAAGGGAAGCGGCGAACGTTATCTTCGCGGTGCTTCCATCCTGCAAGGTTCCGATGCTCGCGGAGAACGTGTTCCCGTCGCTCTCGATCGGGACATCGACGTGCGTGCCGTCGACCTCGACCGAGATGCTCTCGAAGTCTATCGGTGCCCCTTCGGGCATCTTCGTGTCGCTGACTTCGGTGCCCCTCACGGCCCCGCCGACGGCCCTCACCTCGATCTCGTACGAGAGCGCATCCCCGACGGCTGCGGTTTCCTTGTCGACCGACTTGATGATCACGGCGTCCGTCTTCGCCGGCGGCACGGGCACGACGACGACCTCCGCTTTGGCGCTGGGGCTGTTCGCAAGGCTGCGTGAAATCAAGGTCGCCGAGTTTTCGATCTTGTCCCCGATAAGCGATGCGTCCTCGACGGTCGCCTCGTACTCTATCGTTATCTGCGAGTTCGCCGGCACGCGGCCGAGCGCGAGCGAAAACGAGTTCGCGTTCTTTCGCTCGAACGTCGCCGTCGAGGTTTTGCCATCGATCGTCAAAACGAAGGTCGCGTAATCGATGGAGACGCCGTCGGGTATGCCCGTATCCTCCACGCGCGCGTCTTCCAGGTCGGCGTCTCCCGAATCGATGCGGATGGCGTAGGTGACGGTGTCGCCTTCCGCGGCGCTTTCCGCCGACGCCTTCTTCTCGATGGTCGCGGAAGGCTCGGGCGTGGGATTGTGCGGGCTTTTCTCCACCTCGACGATCGCCTGAGCCATGAGGTCGGCCTCGAGGTCGGGAGAGGAAAGGACGGCGTTGTTGACGATGCGCTTCCCTTCGAGCGCCTCGTCGCTGGCCACCGCCGTGAACGACACCTTTGCGGTGTCGCCTTCGGAAAGGGTTCCGAGGTCGACCGAGAATCCGTTGCCCGAGGCATGGAGCGGGGCAGCGCCGAGCGCCTCGCCGTTCACCTCGGCGGCGACGCTGTTCAGGTCGAGGGCCATCCCGTCGGGCAGGCTCTTGTCGGAGACGACGGCGTTGCGCGCCGTCCCCTCGGTCACTGTTGCGGTAACGGTGTAGCGAACGGGGTCGCCAACGCGGACGATGCCTTGGTCCGCCGCCTTCTCAATGGTCGCGAGGGCTCGCTTGCCGATCACGGCGACGTCGTGGCGGGTCGAATCTCCCGCAGCATCGTGGGCCGTTGCCTGCGCGCGGTTCTCCACATACTCGCGTTCTTCGGTCATCGTGGCATCGTAGGCGACCGTGATCGTCTCCTCGTCCGAAAGGTCGAGCCCCGTTTCCAGAGAGAACCCGACGATACGGCCCTCGTTATCGGTTTGGGGTGTGACGGATTTCGGCTCCCCGGCGTTTCCCTCGCTATCGATAAGGCGAATGCTGTCGAGGTCGATTTCCGCGCAGGCGGCGTCTTCGAAGGAGTCGACGATAACGACGTTGTGCGCTGTTGTGTCCTCTCGCGTCTGCGTGACGGAGAGCTCGTAGCGGGCCGTGTCGCCGATTTCGTACGTTTCCTTGTCGGAGTGCTTCTGAATGCGAAGCTTCGCGCCCTTCACGGCTACGCTCTCGTCGTCGGTCGTCTTGGTGTTCGGCTCGTCGACCACGGCGAGAGCGGTGTTATCGACGGTCTTTCCCGCCAGCGCCGCATCGGCGATGGCGACGGTGTAGTCA
>CAKTSW010000247.1 GCA_934613165.1 uncultured Ellagibacter sp. | reverse complement strand
GGCGAGATCTTCGGCATCATCGGGCAGTCGGGCGCGGGCAAGTCGACGCTGCTGCGCTGCATCAACCTGCTCGAGAGGCCCACGGGCGGCCGCGTCATCATCGACGGCGTCGACGTGACCGACTACCAGGGCCGCGACTTGCGCCGCCTGCGCGAGGGTATCGGCATGATCTTCCAGAGCTTCAGCCTGTTCCAGCAACGCACGGTGCTCGACAACGTCATGTTCCCCCTCGCCATCCGCGGCGAGAAGAAAGACGCCGCCCGCGCCCGCGCGATGGAGCTGCTCGAAGTGGTCGAGCTCGCCGACAAGGCGCAGCGCTACCCAAGCGAGCTCTCCGGCGGCCAGCAACAGCGCGTGGCCATCGCCCGCGCGCTTGCGAACAACCCGCGCATCATGCTATGCGACGAGGCCACGAGCGCTCTCGACACGCGCACGACGGTGTCGGTGCTGAACCTGCTCGCCAAGATCAACAAGGAGCTCGGCGTGACGCTCGTCGTCATCACGCACTCGCTCGCGGTGGCGCGACACATCTGCGACCGCGTCGCCGTGCTCGACGAGGGCGTCATCGTGGAGGAAGGCCCGACCGCGCAGGTGCTCGAGCATCCGCAGAGCGAGGCTGCGCGCGAGCTCGTTTCGTTCGACGGATTGGGGGCGAAGTAGCATGTTCGACTTCTCGGCGTTTTTCGCCCAGTACGGAGCGCTGTTCGCGCAGGGCACGCTCGACACGCTCATCATGACGTGCGTCGCCACGCTTCTTGCGTACGTGATCGGCATTCCGCTCGGTATCCTTCTGGTGGTGACGAGCCCGAACGGCCTGCGCCCCAACCGCGTCGTGTCGACCATCGTCGGCTGGATCGTGAACATCGGGCGCTCGATTCCGTTCATCATCCTGCTCGTGGCGTTGATCCCGTTCACCCGCTTCATCGTGGGCACCTCGCTCGGCGTGCCGGGCGCCATCGTGCCGCTCGTGGTGACGGCCGCTCCCTTCGCCGCGCGCATGGTCGAGCAGAGCCTCGAGGAAACCGACGGCGGCCTGGTGGAAGCCGCGCAGAGCTTCGGCGCCTCCACTTGGCAGATCGTGTGGAAGGTGTACCTGAAGGAGACGCTGCCGTCGCTCGTTCGCGGCATCGCCATCACGTTCGTCACGCTGTTCGGGTACTCGGCCATGGCCGGCACGGTCGGCGCGGGCGGCTTGGGCGACATCGCCATCCGCTACGGCTACCAGCGCTTCCAGACCGACGTCATGGTGTTCGCGGTGCTCCTGTGCATCGTGCTCGTCATCGTGTTCCAGGCGATCGGCGACGTGACCGCGCGCCGCATCGACAAGCGCCGCAAGTAGCGCACCTGCGACTCGTGACCTCGCTGGCGGGTCGCAAGTGTTTCGACCCGCCGTTTCGCCGGCGGCATATGATTAAAAGCTCCCGCATCGTACGTGCGATGCGGGAGCTTTTTCGGTAGGTAAGCTTTTGGTGTTTGAAATGGCAGCTTGTGGCGGGTTTGCAAATAGGGGCATCGATTTCCACCCCTCGATGGCAGGGAAGAACGGTTTTGCAAACGGCGGAAGCGTCGAGATGGCAGCCTGCGCCGCTTTTGCGCAATGCAGGAAGCACTCGGGAGCGATTCAGCTTTGCAAAACCGTCGCAGCCCGCCATCGAGGGGCTCATTTTCGGTCTGCCATTTGCAAACCCGTCATAGCCTGCCATTCTGGAGATGTTTCCGCACCTACCGTTTGCAAACCAGGCGTCCGACACCATCGTTGCACCAGGGGGTCGGCTGCCGATCCCGTTGTCGAGCTCCCCGTTGGGTTTCAGGCTGGGCTTACTACCAGCCCCAGCCAATCCTTGATGCCGCGCGCCTAGCCGGGCTTCCGTGCTGTAAGCACGCGGGGCCTGCCGGCAAGGTCGCGCACGATGCGCACGTCGACGAAGCCCGCGTCCCGGGCGATTGCGGCGGCCTCGTCGAGGCACGTCTCATGCAGCTCGAACGCGCACCCGCCGCCGGGTTTGAGTGCCCGTACGCACCAGGCGATTTCGCGACGGAACAGATCGAGCCCGTCGGCTCCCCCGTCAAGGGCGAGCGCCGGCTCGAACGCCGTCACCTCTTCGGGGATTTCCGCCATGACCGCCGTCGGCACGTACGGCGGGTTCGACACCACGAGATCGAGCCGGCCCATCGCCGCCTCGGGAACGCCCGCGCCCAAGTCGCATTCCTCGATGCGCACGCGGTCGGACAGCCCGAGCGCGCTCGCGTTTTCGCGCGCAAGCGCCACGGCCTCCGGGGAAAGGTCGGTCGCGATGACCCGCGTGTCAGGGCGCTCGTAGGCGATGGAGCACGCGATGCACCCGCTCCCCGTGCACAAATCCGCCACGAGCAGCGGGCGATGCGCCGCCCCGCTTTCGCCCTCGTCGGCGCCCGCATGGGCCACGGCCTCGGCGCAGGCTTCATGCGCTTGGCGGAGCTCCTCGTCCTGGCCGGCCTCGTCCGCGCCGGCGGCTGGAGCGCCCTCCCCCTCGGCCGATTCCACGCCTTCAAGCGCCTCGGCGGCCGCGCGCAGCACGTCTCCCTTCCACGCGTCGATCTGCGAATCGCGCGCGACGCGGCGGGCGGCGGGCGGCAGAAGCGACAGCGCCTCACTCACAAGCACCTCGGTTTCGGGTCGCGGAATGAGCACCCCGCGGCGAACCTTCACCGCGATGTGGCGAAACGCGACCTCGCCCGTGATGTACTGCAGAGGTTCCCCTTGCCCGCGGCGCGTGACGTAACCGCGCAGCACGTCGCGCTCCTCGAGCGAAAGCGGACGCTCGAAGTTCACGTAGAGCTCGACGCGGCGCATCTTGCACGCCTCGCATAAAAGCCACTCGGCCGAGAGGCGGGGGTTCTCATCGCCCTTGCGTTCGAGGTAACCCTGCGTCCAGTCGAGGGCCGCCTTGATCGTCCACGTCTCGTCGCTCATCGAAGTCCCCTTCCACCAGGCAAGACTACCGAAATCGCGCCCCTGCGCTGCGCCTTGCACGGTTCGGGGTTCAAAAGTCCATCGGGCTTTCGAACTGTCCTCATTTCGTCGCTCATCGAAGATCCTTTTTCCTGCAGGCATAGCAAGGGCGCCCATCGAAGGCGCCCTTGTCGCATGCCTTGTTCGTTTCGCCTTACACCGCGTCCGCGAGTTTGCGCGCGCGGTCCGCTGCCTGGAGTGCCGTGATGATATCGCCCAAGCCGTCGCCTTCGAGCACTTCCTTGTACGTGGAGTTGAACCCGATGCGGTGGTCGGTCACGCGATCCTGCGGCGCATTGTAAGTGCGGATCTTCTCGGAGCGGTCGCCCGAGCCGATCTGCGCCAAGCGCTCGGCG
>CAKTSW010000246.1 GCA_934613165.1 uncultured Ellagibacter sp. | reverse complement strand
CCACTGCTCCGTCAAGCAAGGTGCTCGGCGACGCGCGCTGGGGCGGGTGCTCGGCGACGCCCGCCCCAGCGGATCTCCGTTTCGTGCAACCTGTGCGAATGTCCGAATTTCCGCGAGCTCGTGTTGGTACAATGAGTCGGCTAAAGACGCAACTGAAACGAATGATTGAAGCCTTACATGAGCAACACCGACAAACAATCTAATCGGCAACGCGGCAAGCACGCAGCACCCCAGGCGCCCCGCACCGGGGACACGCGCCAGACGCTCCGTATCCCCGAGGTCGAGCCTCGCGCAGGCGAGCGCGCGCCGCATCGCGAGGAATCCGCTCGCCGTGCATCTTGCGGCGCAGGGCATTCCGCCTACCGCCCGGTGAGCGTGGGCTCTCCCAGCCCCTACGCCGTCGAGATGGAGCCCGTCCCCTCGCACGATCGGGGTCGCGGCAAGCGCGGCGGCAAGATCGCGGCCATCGTCTGCGGCTCCGTCGCAGGCGCGCTCCTTATCGCCTACCTCGTCGGCGTCGCCATCTTCTCGGGGCATTTCTGGCCCAACGCGAAGATGGGCGACACTGACATCTCGTTCAAGACGCCGGAAGAAATCGCCTTGGCGCTCGAACAGGACGTCGAGAGCTACACCCTTCGCGTCCACGGAGACGGCCTCGACGTGACGCTGTCGGCGAGCGACGCGGGCGTCGACTTCAACGCGGAGCGCATCGTTTCGGACATGTTCGAAGCCGCGAACGCGTGGGCGTGGCCGCTCGAGGTCTTCTCCGAGCACGACGAAACGGACGCTCTTGTCGCCACGCTTGACGAGAGCGGCGTTTCCGACGAGCTGCACGCCGCGATCGACGAGGTGAATTCGAACGCCCAGGCTCCGGTGAACGCGACGGTCGCCTACGACGAGTCGACCGGGATGTTCGAAATCGTGAAGGAACGCTACGGAACGCAGATCAACGCCGACGTGGTGATGGAGGCGATGTCGCAAGCGGTGTCGACGCTTCGAAGCGAGGTCTCGCTCGACGAATCGGCCCTTTCGCAGCCGACGATCCTCTCCACCGACCAGCGCGTGATCGACGCCGCGGCGAACGCGAACGGCATGATCTTGGTGAACGTCCAGTTCGCGCTCGCGGGCACGATCGTCGCTTCGCTCGATGCCTCTGTCGTCGCTCCTTGCATCACGATTGGGGACGATCTGTCGGTGAGCCTCGACGAGGACGCGCTCGGCGACTGGGCCGACAAGATCGCTTCGACCTATTCGACCGTCGGCAACAAGCGCACCTATACGCGCGCCGACGGCAAGCAGGTAAGCGTTTCGGGCGGCTCGTACGGATGGAAGATCGACCGCGACGCGCTGCTCGACGCGGCGAAGGCGGCCATCGACTCCGACCAGACGGGGCAGGCCGACCTGCCGTGCAGCCAAACGGGCACCGCCGCCCCGAGCGCCGACGGCGGGCGCGACTGGGGCGCGCGCTACATCGACGTCGACCTCACGGCGCAACATGCGTGGCTCTTCGACGAGTCGGGCGCGGTTGTGTGGGAATCCGACATCGTGAGCGGCAAGCCGACGCAGACCGCGGGAAGCCTCACCCCCTCGGGCGTCTACGTCATCAACAGCAATTCGGGCGGATCCACCCTCAAGGGCACCAACGACGACGGCACGAAGTACGAAACGCCGGTCACCTACTGGATGCCGTTCGTCGGCAACCTCATCGGGTTCCACGACGCGACGTGGCAGTCCGCCTTCGGCGGCACGCGCTACAAGGACGGCGCGGGTTCGCATGGGTGCGTGAATCTGCCCTACAACATGGCCGAAGCGCTCCACAACACGTGCCGCGCGGGCGACGTGGTGGTGTGCCACTGGTGAGCCTGCCGTGAAGCTGAGAAGAGGGAAGGGCGCCGTGCGGAATCTCATCCGCGCGGCGCTCTTCCTGCGTTCGGGGTGATGCCCCGCGTGCACCCTGTTTCGGCGGGCCCGCCGGTACTCCCTACACGGTGATGTCGGCGTAGCGGAGGGGGATCACCCGTTCGAGGTCGTCCGGCGCGAGCTCCACCTGGCATCCGATGCGCCCTCCCGAGAACATGATCGTGTCGAAGAGCTGCGCGGTCTCGTCGATCGTGGTGTCGAAGAGCTTCTTCATTCCCACGGGCGAGCAGCCGCCGTGGATGTAGCCGGTCAGGGGCAAAAGCTCCTTCGACTTCACCATGCTGATCGCCTTTTCCCCGACGGCCGCCGCCGCCTTCTTCAGGTCGAGCTCCTCGGCGACGGGCACCATGAACACGTAGTGCTCGCCCGACTTCGCCACCGTCACGAGCGTCTTGAACGTTTGGGCGGGGTCCTGGTGCAAAAGGCTCGCCACCTCGACGCCCGAAAGCGCTTCCTCGCAGGGGAAGATATGGCTTTCGTAGGGCACGCCCTGCGCCTCGATTTCCCGCATCGCGTTGGTCTTCGTTTCCTTGCGCTTGCCCATCTTCGCGCTCCTCTCCGTTTCGGTGTGAGGGTAGCACAACGAAGGCGCTCCGGCTCTGTTCGCCGCGGCGAACAGGGTATTTCTGCGGAAATAAGTTATCGGTAAGGCAACAGTGCCCCATACGGTTTGAAGCGAAGGAGTAGCATTAGCATTTCGCAAGCCAAGAAAGGGAAGGTCATCGCAACCTATGCGGATCATCAGCTACTTCAAGCACTCGAAGGCGGCGGTCCTGCTCGTCGTGTGCCTGCTTATCGTGCAGGCGGCAACGGACTTGTCGCTGCCCCGGCTCACGTCCGACATCGTCGACGTCGGCATCCAGCAGTCGGGCATCGAGCACGCCTCGCCTGAGGAAATACGTTCCAGTACCTACGACGCCGTCTGCATGATGCTATCGGACGACGACGAGTCGGCGTTTTCGGGGTATTACGCCCAGGGAGACGACGGCGCGTACCACCTGACCGACGAGGGGTCGTCTGCGCGCGAGAGCGCAGACGACCTCATCGCCCTGCCGCTCGTCGTCGTGGAGAACGCCTCCAAGACGGAAGGACTCGACCTCGACGCGGCGGTCGCCGCCTACCAGGCGGGGGCGCTCTCGAAAGACCGGGTCTCCCAGGCGCTCGCCGCCGTCACCGATTCCCTCGGCGAGAACAGCGACCTCATCATCAAGCAGCAGGGCATCGCCGCGGCGAAGGCGGAATACGAGGCGCTCGGGGTCGACGTGTCCGCTATCCAGATGAGCTACCTTCTGCGTACGGGTGCCCAGATGCTCGGGCTCGCGGCGCTCGGCATGCTCGCCGCCGTCGCGGTGGGCTTCCTCGCTTCCCGCACCGCCGCCAAGATCGGCTTCACCCTGCGCGAGAAGCTGTTCTCGCGCGTCCTCTCGTTCTCCGAGGCGG
>CAKTSW010000245.1 GCA_934613165.1 uncultured Ellagibacter sp. | reverse complement strand
GGGTGTGTGCGGTACAATAGAAACATTGGACACATAAGGTTTTGCAAGGAGGAACCGTGCAAGTAAAGGACATGGTCCGCGAGAACGACGGGGAAAAAGAAGAGCTCGTTCTCACGATTACTGCAAGTGCCGAGGAAGTCGACGAAAGCGCTAAAAAGTTCTTTTCCGAAATCGCTCAGCGTGATATTCCCGGGTTCCGCAAGGGGAAGGCTCCTCGCGAGGTTCTTGAGCAGAACGTCGGCGGCCATAAGAACGCCATGGGTGGCGTTGCGGAGATGCTCATCAACGAGCTCGGCTTCAAGGCGATCGACGATGCGGACGTCATTTTCCTTTCGAACCCCGATTTCAACGTCGAAAACGACGTCGTCGAAGGCAAGCCGTTCTCTTTTACCGTTTCCGGCCCGGTCGTTCCCACGATGAAGCTCTCGAGCTGCGATCCCGTTTCCATCGAGATGCCGCCCGACGAGGCGACCGACGAAGAAGTCGAGGCCGAACTCGCATCGCTTCAGGACTACTACCATTCTTTCGAGGCAATCGAAGAAGCCGACCACAAGGCCGAAATGGGCGACACCGTTTGCGCCACCGTCACCGTTCTCGACGACGGGCAGCCGGTCAACGGGCTTCGCGGCGCAAGTCGTATGTACGAGCTCGGCGACGGCACCATGCCGGAAAGCTTCGATGAGCAGGTCGTCGGTGCAAAGGCGAACGAGGAAATCGAATTCGACTTCTCCGCCAAGAAAGACGACGGCACCCCCGAAATTGGCAGCGGCAACCTTCACGCCATCGTTACCATCACCGAATTCCGCCGCAAGGTCGTTCCCGCTCTCGACGACGAGCTCGCTCTCAAGGTTGGCTGCGCGGATGTGGACGACATGCGTGCCCAGATGCGCCGCAACATCAACGAGCACAAGAACAATACGCTTCCGAACCTCATGGTCGAGCGTGCGGTGAACGTTCTCGTCGATCGTCTCGTCGGTGAAGTCCCGCAGTACTACGTCGACTTCATCCGTCAGGACGTCGGACGCGAGGTCATGCAGAGCTTCGAGAAGCAGGGAACGAGCCTCCAGCAATGGCTGCTCCAGAACGGTACCAACGGCGACGATTTGAAGGCGGAAGTCTCCAAGGAAGCCGTTCGTCGTGCGAAGATTGATTGCGCCCTCGAAGCGTTCATTGCCGAAAAGGGCATCGACTGCACCGAGGAAGACATTCAAAAGGAACTCGCCAACGAAGACGATCCTGCAGCCATCCGCCAAAAGTGGGAGTCTTCCAATCGCATGGCCGAGCTTCGCAAGATCTGCCGTCACTCCAAGGCGACGCGCTGGCTCGTCCAGACGGCGGAAGTAACCGTTGTCGATGAATCTGCCGAAAACTAATCGGCGCCAACGATAGACTCGCGCGCATCGCGCGTTCGCAGCAAGAAGAAAGGACGATACGATGGAGCTTGGCTCTACAGTAACGCTTACGTACAAGGGCACGCTTGAAGACGGTACGGTTTTCGGCTTCGCCGACGAAGAGAACCCGATGGTCTTTCAAACCGGTATGGAAATGGCCATCGATGGCTTCGAGAAGGCTATTCTCGAAATGAGCGAAGTCGGAGAAAAGAAAACCTTCACGGTCGGCCAGTACGACGCCTATGGCGAATACCTCGATGATCATACTGCGGTCATCCCGACGCATCAGATCCCCAAGCGCAACGTCAAAGTCGGTACGCGCCTGTGGATGGCGAACGACGAAGGCGAGCCGACGCTCGGCACCGTCATCAAGATCGAAAACGGCGAGGCCACGTTCGATCTCAACCATCCGCTTGCAGGCAAGGACCTCACCTTCGAGGTTGAAATCCTGAAGATCGAGGACGCCCCCGAGAACTTCGTTGCCATGGCTGAAAAGCGCAAGCACATGCAGGAGCAGTCTAAGCTTCTCGGTGCCGACCAGGGAGAGTCTTACCGCTAACCATTACGCCAACGCTCACGTCGCGAAAAGCGCCCGGATATCCTCCGGGCGCTTTTCTTATGCGCGCATCCGAAATGCAGCTGCTGAATCAATGCCCTTGCGATCCTTGTTGATTCGAGAGCATAGAAAAGGCCCCGCAGGAAAACCTGCGGGGCCTTAGAACGGCTTATATAAGCGTCTTTAAAGGGTGACGAAGCTGTCGGGGAACTGCTTGTTCGCCTCGAGGACGTCGGCGCTTGCGTCGCCATAGCGGAGCCATTCGGAATCGGTCTCCTTGCGCTTGATCATCGCGTTTTCCATGACTTCCTTCAAAGCCTTAGTCTTGCGAGCGTATTCTTCCATCTGGGGCAGACGGCCCTCAAGCTCGATCTGACGGCGCTTGTACGCCTTGTCCTGAATGGAGTCGCCGGGGATGATCGCGTAGAAGTCCTCCGCTTCAAGCGTGTATCCTGCGTGGTCTGCGTAAGCCTGAAGTGCGGAATCTTCCTTAAGGCTCTGAATCGTGCGCTCGCGGACGTCGGCGTACATTTCATCGGTCGTCATGTTGCGCTGCTTAGCGAACTCCTCGACGGACATACCCTGGCGGCTCACCATTTCTTCGAGGCGCATGTTCGCGGCGTAAACGCATTCGTCGACGAGCTCCGCGGGAAGATCCTCGACAAGACGCGTCGAAAGTTCCTTGCAGATGACGTCCTGGTCGGCGAGCTGCTGAACCTCGCGGTTGTCGCGATACATGTTGTATCGGATGAAAATGAGAAGATCGTTGACCGTCTTAAGCTCTTCAACATGGGAGTTGACGAACTGGTCGGTCAATTTCGGCTTCTCGCCTTCTTTGCAGGCGTTGAGTTCGAGCCAGCGGAGAGCCTGCTCCTTAACCGCGCTTTCAGGGATGCGAACTTCCTTCGCAATCGCGTAAACCGGGTCGTAGGACGAAAGCGTGAACTTGTAATTCGCCATGTGATTCCCTCCAATTAATCTGACGAAAATGAAAATGCCTTAGTGCGGAAAGATGAGAAATATAAAGCGAGAATGCCTTTCCTTATTGTACCAATGCTTGTGCGTTAACGAGACTTAAGTTGGCGATGTTTTCCAACAAAGTACGTCACCCATTTGAGGTCAAAAGAGCGAGTAAGCGAAATCTAACAATTTTCTTTGCCGTTCGCGGAATTTTTTATGACCTGGGGAAATAGAGGGTCGACCTACGAAAATCAACCCCTCAGGGTGATACTGGTGCCCCTAAAAACAACCCGATGATTCGATACCCAACCCCGTAATTTATCTAGTATTAACCGTGCCTTAAGACGAAGGCGGTCGAGGCGCAACGGACAGCGCGCCAAGGCAGCCTGAATCAGGTCAATGTGGAGAAAGAAATTGGCGAGGGAAAAGGAAGGAAGAAGACTATGGCATATGGTAAGCAGTG
>CAKTSW010000244.1 GCA_934613165.1 uncultured Ellagibacter sp. | reverse complement strand
CCCGAGGCGTTTACGGGCGAATGCGAGCGGCTTGCCCGCGACGGCCGTCGCGACGAGGCCGCCTGCATCTGCGCGCTTCTGGCCGTGACGCGGCTCGCGAAGGCGGCGGCCGGCGATTCGTCGGGTGCGGGAATCGCGGCAGTCGGTTCGCGCACGGCCGAGCTCATCGGGGACTGGGCGTGCGACATCGCCTGCTCGTCGGGCGGCGTCGACGCTCGCGAGATGCCGGTGGCTTCAGGCGCGCGCGAGGCGGTGTCCGGGGTGCGCGCGGCCGCACCGTCTACATGGCTTTCGCTGCGCATCGCGAGCGCCCTTTCCCATGCGGTCGAATCGGGAGCGCTCCCGCGGCGCTGCCTTCCTCCCGAGCAGGTGCTTTCCCGCGCCCATCGCGCGGAGGTCGCCCTGTTCGCGGAGCGAGCGGCCTATCGTCGCGACGTGATCCGCGAGGAGCGGGCGGCTGCGGCGCGCGACGCGGCAGGGCGGAACCGCTACGCTGCGCAGTCTCCCGTGCGCAGGGAAGCGGCTGCCTCGCACGTTCCCATGCTCTACGTCGGGTTGTTCGGCGGGCTCGACGTGCGCATCGGCGGCGTTCCCGTCGACATGTCGAAGTTCAGCCGCCAGAAAACGAAGACGCTTCTTGCGCTTCTCGTGCTGAACCGAGGGCGCGAGCTTTCCCGTGCGCGCCTTCTGGAAATGCTGTGGCCGCACATGACGCGCGAATCTGCGCAGAAGAGCTTCTACACCGTATGGTCGCAGCTTCGCCGCGCGCTCGAGTTCGAGGGGTCGTGCCCGTACCTGCTTCGCGACCAGGGAGGCGTGCGCCTCGACGCCCATCTGCTCGAATGCGACGTCGCGGACTTCGACGCGATGTGCCGGTCGCTGTCGTTCGGGCGGATCGACGTCGAGGGGTGGCAGGCGCATCTGGCCGCGGTCGGCGACGAGTTCGCGCAGGAACTGCTCCCGAGCGAAACCGACAACGACTACATCACCTCTATGCGGCGGCGCTTCCGCTCCGATCTGGTCGACGCGCTCGTGGCCGCCTCGACGCGCCTTTCGGAAGCGGGCGAGCCGCGGGCGGCCCTCTGGTTCGCGCGCGAGGCCGTCCGGCGCGACGGCGGGCGCGAGGACGCGTACGCGGCGCTCATGCAGTCGCAGATCGACGCGGGCCAGCGCGCGGCGGCGATTGACACCTACTTCACCTGCCGGCGCTACTTGGCCGACGAGCTGGGAATCGACCCGTCGACGGCGCTCGTGATGCTTTATCGCAGCGTCATCGAGTCGGTCGAGGAGCTCGGGTAGGGCGCGCGATCGCGCATGGCGGCACGGCTGCGCGCCGCTTGCCCGAACGGGTGCGGCGCTCTCTCCTCCAAACGGTCGCTCGGCGAGCGCTCCGCCTGCCACCTGCGGCGTTTCCCCACGACACGATTAGCCTTATCAGAGGGTAAACGGTCTGATGGTGTGGTGGATTTCCCTTGAGCGCGCAACCCTTATGTTAGAGTAGGGAAAGTTATGGCCGCGCATGGCGCGGCACCCGATTTCATACATCTAGCTCGAGAAAGACGGCACGACATGGGTTTCCTTTCGAAGCTTCTGACGATGGGCGAAGGCAAGCAGCTGAAGCGCTATCAGGCCATCGTCGATAAGATCAACGGGCTCGAGTCCGGCGTGAAGGCGAAAAGCGATGAAGAGCTGCGCGCGTATTCGGACTCTCTGCGCGAGCGCGCGAGCGCGGGCGAGGACTTGTCGAGCCTTCTGCCCGAGGCGTTCGCCACCATGCGCGAGGCGTCGGTGCGCACCATCGGCCTGCGCCATTTCGACGTGCAGCTCATCGGCGGCATGGCTTTGAACGAGGGCCAGATCGCCGAGATGAAGACGGGCGAAGGCAAGACGCTCGTGTCGACCTTGGCCGGCTACCTGAACGCGCTTTCAGGCGAGAACGTGCACATCGTCACGGTGAACGACTACCTTGCGCGGCGCGACTCCGAGTGGATGGGGCAGATCTACCGCTTCCTCGGTATGAACGTCGGGCTTATCCAGAACGGCATGCGCCCCGCCCAGAAG
Source organism: uncultured Ellagibacter sp. (assembly GCA_934613165.1). Taxonomy (GTDB): domain Bacteria; phylum Actinomycetota; class Coriobacteriia; order Coriobacteriales; family Eggerthellaceae; genus Ellagibacter. The sequence continues at coordinate 1,345 of CAKTSW010000244.1, read as the reverse complement.
ATCCCCGCGTACAAGGCCGACGTCACCTACGGCACGAACTCCGAGTTCGGCTTCGACTACCTGCGCGACAACATGGTCACGAAGGCGTCGGCGCGCGTGCAGCGCGGGCACCACTTCGCCATCGTCGACGAGGTCGACTCCATCCTCATCGACGAGGCCCGCACGCCGCTCATCATCTCGGGCGCCGGCACGCAGGCCGCCGACACCTACAACAAGTTCGCGCGCGTCATGCCGCACCTCGTGCTCGACGAGGATTTCGAGATGGACGAGGCGAAGAAGACCATCAACGCCACCGAAGTCGGCCTTGAGAAGATCGAGTCCATGCTCGGCATCGACGACATCTACGCCGACCCGTCGGGCCTTCTGCCGAACCACCTGCAGCAGGCCCTGAAGGCGCAGTTCCTCTTCCACCGCGACGTCGACTACGTGGTAACGGGCGGCGAAGTGAAGATCGTCGACGAGTTCACGGGCCGCATCATGGAGGGCCGCCGCTATTCCGAAGGCCTCCATCAGGCGCTCGAGGCGAAAGAGCACGTGCTCGTGCGCGAGGAGAACCAGACGCTCGCCACCATCACGCTGCAGAACTACTTCCGTCTCTACGACAAGCTTTCCGGCATGACCGGCACGGCCATGACCGAAGACAAGGAGTTCCGCGAGATCTACAAGCTGCCGGTCGTGGCCATCCCGCCCAACAAGCCCGTTGCGCGCGTCGACGAGAACGATTTGGTCTACCGCACCATCGACGCGAAGTTCAACGCCGTCGCCGACGACGTCGCTGCACGTCATGCAGTCGGTCAGCCGTGCCTGATCGGCACCGTGTCGATCGAAAGCTCGGAGCGGCTGTCCCGTCTTTTGGACAAGCGCGGCATCAAGCACGAAACTCTGAACGCGAAGAACCACGAGCGCGAGGCCCATATCGTGGCGCAGGCGGGCCGCACGGGCGTCGTCACCATCGCGACGAACATGGCCGGCCGCGGCACCGACATCCTGCTCGGCGGCAACCCCGACGTGCTCGCCGAGGATGTGCTGCGCGACTGGGGCTTCGACCCCGTCCGCCACGAGGGCGACGAGCTCGAGGAAGGGGCGGACATCCCGCAGAACGCGGCTCCCGCGCCGAGCGAGGAGAAGCGCGCCGAGGCGCTTGAACGCGCGCGCACCATCTGCGACCAGGAACACGAGGAGGTGCTCGCCGCGGGCGGTTTGTGCGTCATCGGCACCGAGCGCCACGAGTCCCGCCGTATCGACAACCAGCTGCGCGGCCGCGCGGGACGCCAGGGCGACCCGGGCACGACGCAGTTCTACCTCTCGCTCGAAGACGACCTCATGCGCCTGTTCGGCGGCAACC
>CAKTSW010000243.1 GCA_934613165.1 uncultured Ellagibacter sp. | reverse complement strand
CCGATGAACATGCCGCGCGTCTTCTGGGAGGCGCGGATCTGCAGATCCTTCCCGCATTTCGGGCACTTGCCGACGTAGGCGTCGGCTGCGACGGCGTCGGCGAGGGCCTCCTTCACCTCTTCGGCGTGGGGCATGAGGTCGGAAAGCTGCTCGGAAAGGAGGTTTCGGCTCGTCATGACGACGTCGGCCTTGGTCTTCTGGCCCTCGGCGATGTTGTCCATCTCCTCTTCGAGCTCGGCCGTCATCTCGGGGTGCGTGATGTGGGGCGCGAACTTGTCGAGCGCGTCGCACACCGCCATGCCGAGCTGCGAAGGCTCGATCGGGTCGTTCTGGATGTACTTCACCGTGTAGAGGCGCTCGATGATGCTGTGGCGGGTCGACTTCGTGCCAAGACCGAGCTTCTCCATTTCCTGGATAAGGCGGCCTTGAGAATAGCGCGCGGGCGGCTCGGTCTGCTTCTTGGTGCACACGGCCCCGTTGAAGGCGATGGCCTGGCCTTCCTCAAGCGCCGGTAGCTGCTCGTCCTTCTTCGAGCCGTACGGGTAGATCGCGCGGTAGCCCGCGTGCACGAGCACGTCGCCTTTAGCCGCGAAGCTCTCGCCCGAAACGTCGAGCGTGACCTTGGTCCCCTCGACGACGGCGGCTTCGGAAAGCGTGGCGAGGAAGCGGCGGGCGATCAGGTTGTAGAGCTTGTACTCCGCGGGCGGCAAGTCGTCGGGCGTCGCCTTCGCCGTCGGGTAGATGGGCGGGTGGTCGGTCGTTTCCTTCTTGCCGCGCGTCGCCGTGAGCTGGCCCTTCGCGAGCAGCTCCTTGCAGAACGGCGCGTAGGCGGGGTTGCCCGACACCGTTTTCACGACCTCGGCCAGATCAAGCGAGCTCGGGTACACCGTGTTGTCGACGCGGGGGTAGGAGATGTAGCCGTCCATGTAGAGGCTTTCCGCCAGGCGCATCGTGCGCGCTGGGGACAAGCCCTCGGCGGATGCGGCGGTCATGAGGCTCGTGGTGTTGAACGGCACGGGCGGCTGCTGCTTGCGCGTGCGCTTCTCGACCTTCGCCACGCGCGCCGAAAGCGCACCGTCGACGGCCGCCATGGCGGCGTTCGCGCGTGCCTCTTCCTTGAAGCGGGAGGTCGCATGAGGCGCCGTGAAGGCGAGCTCCCCTTCCCCGTCGGTTATGCCCGCATTCGCCGCGGCGTCGAAGGAGCCCTTGATGACCCAGTAGTCCTCGGGGACGAAAGCAAGGCGTTCCCGCTCGCGCGCGACGATGAGCGCGAGCGTCGGCGTCTGCACGCGGCCCGACGAGCGCACGTTGCCGTAGCCGGCGAACTTCACAAGAGTGAGGAAACGCGTGAGCACCGCGCCCCAGATGAGGTCGATGTCCTGGCGCGACGCGCCGGCGGACGCGAGGTTGGTGTCGAGCTCGACCAGGTTCGAGAACGCGTGCGTGATCTCTTCCTTGGTGAACGCCGAGTAGCGGGCGCGCGAAACGGGAGCGGTCGGGTTGACCTCCTGGATACACGAGAGCGCGTCTGAGCCGATGAGCTCGCCCTCACGATCGAAGTCCGTCGCGATCACGATCGAGTCGGCTTTCTTCGCGAGGTTCTTCAGGCTGCGGATGATTTCCTTTTCCTTAGGAAGCTTCTCGATGGGCGCGTACACCAGATACGGCAGCGCGTCCATTTTCCAACCCTTAAGCTCCACGCCGTCTTCCGTGAACGGCTTTTTCTTCTTGAACGGCGGGCGGGGCAGGCTTTGGGGAACGTCGGCGGGAAGGGACTCGCCCTCGGCGGTGACGCCGCGCCAGCCGCCGCGCTTCTTGTACACGAGCGACGGGGCGAAATCGGGCTCGAGGATGTGCCCGCGCAAACCGATGGTGACCCATTCCTCGCCGTCAACCTCGAAACGGTACACCGGCGTGGAATACACCTTGTCGGCCTTGGGCTTCTTCGCGCCGAGCAACGCGGCGATCTTGGTCGCTGCGTCGTTTTTCTCCGTTACCACCAGTCTCACGTGGCCCTCCTAGCCTCGAGGCGCTCAACCCGGCGCGCTCGAAATCGTTCACACGATAGCCCCGATTCGTCGTTTTACGTGTGCGGGGATTCCCTTCGCGTCGCACGTCCAGGCGCTTTAAGGCCCCGAAATGCAACGCGCCTTAGCATACACGATTTCGCCCCGAAGACGCGAAAAAGGTTCCCGAAGCGATATCTTCGCCTTCAGGAACCTTGAATTCGCAGGGAAGCTTTCCGCGCGCTCTACGACGCGGCGCCCGCCGCCTCCGCAGCCGACGACGCCCCCGTGCCCGCCGCCGCAAGAGCGGCCGCCTCTTCGGCCTCCTCGCGCGCGAGCACGAGCTTCATCGCCTCGATGGCGCATTCGAGCATGCCGTCGTCGGGCTCGTTCGTGGTGAGGTACTGCATCTGCATGCCCGGCCACAAAACCACCTTGACGAGCGGGTTTTCGGGGTGCGACCCCGCCCACTTCACCGTGATCTCGTACGACACGCCGGCGATCACGGGCATGAGCACGATGCGCGATGCGATGACGAGCGCGAGCTTCGGCGCCCCGTCGGGCACGCCCCATGCCGCGATAAGGGCGTTTAGGGGCACGACCGTGTACACGAAGATCGCGATGATCATGACCATGATGAGGAACGCCGTGCCGCAGCGCACGTGGAGCCGCGGGAAGCTGCGGGCGTTTTCCGGCGTTAGGGGAAGGCCGTGCTCGTAGCAGTGGATGGTCTTGTGCTCGGCGCCGTGGTAGCCGAACATGCGCTTGATCTCCGACATGCGCCCGATGAGCCAGATGTAGAACACGAACACGGCGACGCGCAGCACGCCGTCGACGATGTTCCACAGAAGCGTGTTGCCATCGTATTCGCCCACGATGAGGTTCGTGAGGAACGCCGGCGCCACGATGAACAGCACCACGCCGAGCACGAGCCCGAGCACCATGGACACCGCCATCTCGCGCTTGCCGAACTCGCCTTCGGAGCCCTCGGTCTCTTCCTCGCCGTCGTCGGCGTAGGCGTGCAGCGTCGCCACTTCGAGCGCCTTGTACCCGAGCATGAGCGACTCCACAAGCGCGCGGCACCCGCGAACGAGCGGCCAGTACAGCCAGCTGTTCTTCGCCTTGCCGCTCGCGAGGTCGTGCTCTTCCGTGTACACCGCGCCCGACGGCTCGCGCACCGCCACCGACCAGTTGTACTTGCCGCGCATCATGATGCCCTCGATGAGCGCCTGCCCGCCCACGTGTGTCTTCCGCTCGCCGTCCTCGGAGAACGCGCGTGAAAGGTCGCTTTTCGCCTTCGCCATGCGCTAGCACCTCTCCACATGGGGATACGGGTTCCCGCAGCTCATCTTGCCCTCGGGGCACGTTCCCGACACGCACGGCGCGCCGGCGGCGGCGAACACGAACGG
>CAKTSW010000242.1 GCA_934613165.1 uncultured Ellagibacter sp. | reverse complement strand
CCTGCGCCCGACCTCGTGGTTCAGCTTCGCCAGATTGCGGCGGTCGATTTCGACGTCCTCGGCAAGATTGCGAACGTCCTGGTTGAGCTTGAGCGTCATCGCGATCACCACCACGACGGCAATAGCCATCACGGCCAGTATCGCCATCACGAGCATCGGTGAGTTAAACAACGCGGGCACCTCCCAGAAAACGTCCATACGATAGTGCAGATGATACCACGGAGCGCTTTACCGCCTGCAAAAACGTCCCACGCAACGCGAATCGCGTGGGACGCCTTTATAGGGAAGATGCCTAACAGCCGGGCTTAAAGGATTTCGCCGCGAACCGAGAAGGTGACCACGGAAAACGGCAGGTCCTTCCCGCTTGCGGCGACGGCGCTTTCGGCCGCGCGTTCAAGGCCCCCGCAGCAGGGAACCTCCATACGGCACACGGTGACGCTTTTCACGTCGTTGAGCGCAATGATCGCGGCAAGCTTCTCCGAGTAGTCGACTGCGTCGAGCTTCGGGCACCCGATCACGGTGATCTTGCCGCTCATGAAGCGGTCGTGGAACGACGCGTACGAAAACGCGGTGCAATCGGCCGCGATGAGCAGATCGGCACCCTGGTAGTACGGCGCCTGGAGCGGCATGAGCTTGATCTGGCAGGGCCACTGAGCAAGCTGGCTCGGCGCTTCCGCACTCGGTGCCGAAGCGGCATGCGAATCAGCAGGCGCACCCGCCCCGCGCAGCGTTTGGGCGCGAGACCCCGGGCACCCCGCCGCGTGGCGGTCCGAAGCAGCCTGAGCCTGCTTCGCACGGGCAACCGCCTGCTCGTCGTAAGGAAGCGCCTCGCGTTCAACGAACGTGATGGCATCCGCCGGGCACGCGGGCAGGCAATCGCCCATCCCGTCGCAGAAGTCGTCACGAAGCAGTTTCGCCTTGCCGCCAACCATCCCGATCGCGCCTTCGTGGCACGCACTGGCACACAAGCCGCATCCGTTGCATTTATCCTCGTCGATATGGATAACCGTCCTGATCATAGGGGCTCCCTCTCTCGAATCCCTCTTTTTATTCCAGCCGGCAGCGCATGAAGCGCCCCGACCCCTCTCGATGCGCTCATTATATGCTATTAAATTAGTAGCATTAACCCTCCATCGAACCGTCAACAAACGCACAAACGATTCCTCCGGCGCCCCCATACAGCAAAAGGCGCCTCACCCGAGACGCCTTTCACCTGCGGCAGTGCTTCTGCAACCGCGCTCCGCGCGTTTCGCCGCTCAAGCTATTCGACGGTGCCGTATCTCTGCCCCCACGCATGGCCGCCGATGGAAGAATTGAGCTGATCGCACAGCCGTCGGCGCGTGAACGAGCTCGGCGGGAGCAGGTTCACGATTTCGCGTAAGTCATCGGGCAGGTCGATCGACTCGGCCGCCAGGATGACGTCGAGCCTGCGCACCTTGCGCGCACCGGGAATCCCCGCCTGTTCAGCGATTCGCTCCTCTTCGGTCAGATCCTCGAACAGGGAATCGACCATCTGCTGAAGCGCGCCGTAATACGGGCTTTTCTCGCGATTCGCCATGCCGCCTACGCCTGACCGTCTTCCGAGAACGCCGCTTCGACCTTGCTGCGCAGGGCGTCCGCCACAGCCCGCAGGTCAGCCTCGGTCGCAGCAGGTGCGGCAACGGGCCGCTCTTCGCCGTCAGGCTCCCCTTCGGCCTTGCCCTTATCGGCGCTGGGCGAAAACTCGCCGGCCGCGACCGGCACCGCGACGTCGAGCCCCGAGACCGTCGCAGCGAGCGCGCCCGTGTACGCCGGGGAAGCGTCCCCCGCAGCACAAAGGAACTGCACGCCTGCAGCGCGAAGGCGAAGCGCCGCGTCGACGACGGCATCGGGGCAATAGTAGGGGTTCTCGGGCGTTGGGCCACCTTGCTTGGGGTCGCGCTTGGCCACGACCAGCTGGGCAAGCAGCGGCAAATCGGTGCTCGCAGCGGCGCGAGAAGCGAGGTCGCACGCCTCATCGATCGGCGCCGCAGTGGCGAAGCCCGCGACGGAGGCACCGTATTCCTGCATGATTTGGCATGCTTCCTCAAGGGAGTCGCGCCCGTTCACGAGCTTTCCTTGGGGCAGGACGTCGACCGATGCGAACACGGGGGCATCGCTTACCTTGCGGATCCCCATAAGCGCGCACAGAAGGTCGGTCTTCCCCGCAAACCCGTTCAGGAAGAACGCGTCGAAGGGCTCGTTTTCGAACAGGCGCGCGGCGCGGGCGTATTGGTCGCGGTTCTCGTTGAGGGACGCCTTGCTCGTCGGGTCGAGCGGCAACCCACACGGGCCGATCTCGACGAGCGCATGCTGCGGCTTCAGCTCGCGAACCACGGAAAGCGCCGCATGCGCCACGTCGGCTGCGCGATCTTCCATGCCGGATTGCGCCATGCGCGCAGGGGTGATGCCCGCGGTGTTCGCGACGAGGCACTGCGCGCCCGCCATCACCTCGAGGCGAAGCGCCTCTTGAAGGGAGTCGGGCTCGATGAGCGTGATGAATCCCATGTCGCGCTCGGTGTCGACCCCTTGGCGCGCGAGGGCGACTTCGATGGGCGACGACAAGACGAGCATATCCTTGCGGAATCGGAGAGCGATATCGGGCATGATGCATCCTTTCTGCGTTTTCCCCATCATAACGTATGCGCGGCCGACCTTGAGCGTCAGGGCAGCGACGCGCTCCAACCTCTGACGAGAACCGAAACCAAGCACCGAATCGGCCCATCGTGGCAGTAGTAGACCACGGCCACTATTTACCTTCGAGGGGTCAACGGCGCCTTCTCAAGGGTGAGCGGAAACGCCTCTGCACTTCACCGCTCATAAACTACCGTTTCCGTCAAGTGTCTTCTTGCAGGAATTTTGCTTTCATATAATGACCCCAGCAGTTGAGAAGGTTCCCCTCCTTCCCCACTGCACTGCTTTCATACCCCTAGAAAAGCAGAAGCAACGCTCCTCTTTGCGTTGCATATCCCCTCCTTGGGCCCAGCGGGAGCTCCCCTCTCCCCTGGGCCATCTTTCTCCAAGATGGAGTCCGGCGAGTTAATTCCTCTTCAAGTAGCTCATCGGACTCCATCGCCCTTTTCCTGGCACCAACGAAACGCATGGAGCCCATGACCCGGCGCGCATGTCATGGTAGAATTCGAAGCGTCGTTTTCACGCGCCCCTGTAGCTCAGCGGATAGAGCGTCGGTTTCCTAAACCGTGCGTCGGAGGTTCGAGTCCTCTCAGGGGCGCCATTTTCTGCCGTTCGGCTCCGCTCGCTTACCGCTCAAGCAACGATTTTCCTCGCTTCCGCACATTTTCACTTGCGTCGGGTGGAGTGGTGTGTCTACAATAGCGCCACAATTTCAAAGCGTCACCCCGTTGACTCGCTCTGGATCCAACGAGACAGAGCGACGAAGGGG
>CAKTSW010000241.1 GCA_934613165.1 uncultured Ellagibacter sp. | reverse complement strand
GCTATCAAGTGCGTGGCATGGACTTCGCCGTGGCCGCCGGCATGCACGCCGGGCGCGAGGCCGCCAAGGCGCTCGACGCGGGCGACACCTCGAAGGCGGGGCTTTCCGGCTACGTCACCGCGCTTGAGAACAGCTTCGTTCTGAAGGATCTGCGCCAGTTCCAGAAGGTGCCGGCGTTCATGGGCGGCTTCGAGCGCATGTTCAAGGGGTACCCCGAGATGATCCGCGACGTCATGGAAACCATGTTCGTCGTCGACGGAACGCCCGTTCAGCCCATGAAGAAGAGCGTGATGCCGATTGTGAAGAAGGTCGGCCTCATGAATATTGCCAAAGACGCGATGGGAGCAATGAAGGCGCTATGATAAAGAAGGATTTCACGGTCAACGTCGACCAATACCTCTCACTCGACAAGTTCAACGTCGACGAGTCGAACGCCCACATCGAGCTCGTCGACGACCCGTCCGACGCCGAGTTCGACAAGCTGATCATGGTGTGCCCGGGCGGTCTTTACCGCCGCGACGAGGACGGCAAGAAAACGTTCGATTACGCGGGTTGCCTGGAATGCGGGACCTGCCGCATCGCGTGCGGCGACACCATCGTCAAGAAATGGGAAAACCCCCAGCCCACCATGGGCGTTGAATATCGCTTTGGGTAAGGCATTCCCCTCTTCCTAGAAGACGCCTTATTCCATCCCCTTTGAACCCCCTCGAGACTTGTCCCTCGAGGGGGTTTCTTCGTGTGCTCCATGATTCCTTCACTAAAAACGGCCGTTCCCACCTGGAATTTCGCCGCTTGCCCGCTTACCGAGCGAAAAAAATTTCTCGCTCTGAGGCACTTGACAGGTTGACCTTAAAGGGACTTTAGCCGCTACATTTCATCTCGTGTTTCCGCAATGTAGGGTTTTGGTTAGAAAGGAGAGGTGTTATGTGGGCAGCGAATAAGGATCTGCCGGAATTCGGCGTTCTCCAAGGGTTGAAGGTTGTGCATGCCTCGAGCTCCCTCGCAGGACCGCTGGGGCCGACGATCATGGCCGAATATGGCGCCGATGTCATCTGGCTCGAGAACGCCGATGCACCGGACTATACTCGAACGCTCCACAACATCCAGCCGGAATCTGAGAGAAGGAATCAGCGAGCGGTGGCCGTTCGCCTGAAGTCCCCCGAAGGCCGTCAGATTCTGCTCGACCTCGTCCGCGACGCGGACGTGTTCATCGAGTCGTCGAAAGGCGGGCAGTTCGACCGTCTCGACCTGTCCGATGAGACGCTGTGGGAGGTTAATCCCAAGCTCGTCATCGCGCACATCTCGGGTTACGGCCAGACCGGTCTTCCCGAGTACGTGAACCGCGGCGGCTTCGACGCCACGGCGCAGGCGTTCTCCGGTTACATGTGGGAGAACACCAACGGCGGCGCGACGCCTCCTTACGCGGTCGGCCCGTACGTCGCCGACTACATCGCGGCGCTGTGGACGGGCATGGCCGTGCTCGCGGCCGTCCGCCATGCCGATCAAACCGGCGAGGGCGAGAGCATCGACGTCGCTCAGTACGAGCTCATGATGCGCGCTTCCATCTTCTCTGTCGACTACTTCACGTTCCATAAGGAATTCCCGAAGACGGGCGAGAAGTCGATGATCGCCGGTTGGGGCGGCTTCCCCTGCAAGGACGGCCATACGCTGTACTGCTGCTTCACGGGCGCCGGCGTTCTGAAGAAGGTCTGCAACCTCATCGGGCTCGAGTACGGCAGCGACCTGTTCCCCGCGGGCGCGAGCCTGTACAACATCTCGACCGAGTCCGGCCAGGCGTTCGAGAAGGCCGTCCAGGAATGGCTGCTCGAGCGCACGTGCGACGAGGCCGAGCAGCAGATGCTCGCCGCGGGCCTTCCCGTTTCCAAGGTGAACAGCTGGAAGGACGTGGAGGAGAACCCGCATGTCCAGGCCCGCCACGTCATCGAGGAGTGGGACACCGTCAAGGGAACCCACCTGCGTGCCGTCGGCCCCCTGCCGAAGTTCAAGAAGAACCCCGGTCGCGTTTGGCGCCCCGCCCCCGCGTTCGGCGAGGAGAACGAAGAGATCTTGGGAGAGCTCGGCTATTCCGAGGAGAAGATCAAGGAGCTCTACGACAAGGGCGTCATCAACAGGGACTTCGATTTGAAGCTTTCCCGTTAACGGCTCCTGCGCGCCCCGCGCGGCGAGACGCGCACGCAGGTCGCTCGCGTCGGTTTCAAGGCCCGCGCGACCTGAAAAAGCTTTCACAAGCGCTTTCCCTTATGAAAGGAACTTGCAATGGCAACTGAGAAGAAATCAGGCTTCCACTACGGTTGGGTAGTCTTCGTGGCAACGTGCCTGATCATGCTTTTCCCCTGCTGCTTCACCTTCAACGCAGCGTCTGTGTTCTACCCCTACGTCGCTGCCGAGCTGACCGGCGGCGCCACCGCCCAGGTCGGCATGTACATCACCGTCGTGTACCTGACGATGTTCGTCTGCCTGTGCATCCTGCAGGTCGGCCGCCTGTTCGACTCGAAGCCGGCGAACCTCGTCATCGGGATATGCGTGGCGTGCATCGGCGTGGCGTTCCTCATCATGTCGTTCGCCAACCAGATCTTCCTGTTCTACGTGGCAGGCGTCCTGCTCGGCATCGGCAACAGCGTCATCCTCTACCTGCTCGTTCCCGTGATCTTCGGTCGCTGGTTCAAGAAGAACGTGTTCACGCTCGTCGGCATCGGCATGGCCATGACCGGCATCGGCGGCATGGTTTTCAGCCCCATCGCCACTTCCATCATCGTGGCGAACGGCTACCACACCGCGTACCTCATCTACGCCGCCATCACCCTGATCGTCGGCCTTCCGTGCGCCTTCCTCATCAAGTCGAACCCCGCTGACAAGGGCCTCGAGCCCGTCGGTTACGACGCGAAGGCCGAGGCCGCTGCCGCCGACGCGGCGAAGAACGCGACCGTCGAAGGCGTCACCGTGCACGTCGCGCTCAGCAAGCCGGCCGCCCTCATCGTTTTGGCCCTGTACGCCGCTGCCGTGAACTTCGGTCTGACCATGAACTTCTACCTGCCCACCTACGTGAAGAGCTTGGCAGACGCGCTTCCGGGCGTCGACGTCGCCATGGCCGGCGCCACGCTCGCTTCCGCCGTCATGTTCGGCTCGCTCATCGGCAAGATCGTCCTCGGCTGGACCAACGACCGCTCGGTCAAGGGCTCGGTCATCTTCGGCCTGCTCTCCGGCATCGTCGGCCTCGCGCTCGTCCTGTGGGGCGTCGGCATCTCGGTGTTCCTGGCCTACGTCGGCGGCTTCCTGTTCGGCATCTTCTTCGCCTCCGCCACCACCACGACCCCGGCGATCATCCGCCTCGCGTTCGGCAGCCTCGACTACTCCAAGATCTACGCCTACGTCACCGGCGTGTGCGCTCTGTTCGCTGCCGGCGGGTCCACCATCTGGGGCATGATCTATGA
>CAKTSW010000240.1 GCA_934613165.1 uncultured Ellagibacter sp. | reverse complement strand
CTCCTATGTCGCGGTCGTGGAAAGCATCGCCCGCCTCGTCGCTGCCGGCTTCAAGCGCGAGGACATGTACCTCACGTTCCAGGAATACTTCGAGCGCCTGCGCACCGACCCGGCGCGTTGGGGCAAGCCGACGGCCGCCGTGCTCGGCGCGCTCCAGGCCCAGCTCGACTTCGGCGTCGGCTCCATCGGCGGCAAGGACTCCATGTCGGGCTCGTTCGAAGACCTCGACGTGCCGCCGACGCTTGTCAGCTTCGCCACCGCGGTCGGCAAGGTCGATCGCGTCACGAGCCCCGAGTTCAAGGACGCGGGGCATCGCGTCGCGCTCGTCGCGCCGCGCTGCTACGACGCGGCCGACGTGGCGCCTGCCGCTGAAGACGAGCTCGCAGCCATCGCGGCCGTGGAAGACCTCATCGGCAACGGCTCTGCGCTCGCCGTGTCGACGCCCGGCTACGGATGTTTGGCCGAGTCGCTGTTCAAGATGTGCGTCGGCAATTCCATCGGCGTCTCGCTCGACGATGTCGACGCGGACGCGCTCTTCACGCCCGCCTACGGCAGCTTCGTCGTGGAGCTGGCCGACGGCGCCGAGCTTCCCGCGGAAACCGAGTGCCTCGACGTTGCCGTCATCGGCACGACGACCAGCGCCTACGCCTTCGCCGCAGCAGGGGAGACCCTCGACCTCGCCGAACTTCAGAACGCATGGGAAGGCGCGCTCGAATCCGTCTTCCCGTACCGCACGGCGGATGCCGACGCTGCGACCGATTGCGAGGTCGAGCCCATCACCTGCGACGACAAGCTGCCGCTCGTCTTCGGTTCCACGATTGCCAAACCGCGCGTCATCATCCCCGTGTTTCCCGGCACCAACTGCGAATACGACACGGCGCGCGCGTTCGAACGGGCAGGCGCCGAGGCGACCACGCTCATCGTGAACAACCTCACTCCCGACGCCGTCGCCGAAAGCGTGAAGGCCCTTGCGGCCGCGATTCGCGAAAGCCAGATCGTCATGATTCCCGGCGGCTTCTCCGGCGGCGACGAGCCCGACGGCTCCGCGAAGTTCATCACGGCGTTCTTCCGCGCCCCCGAGGTGACGGAAGCGGTTCGCGACCTGCTGCAGAACCGCGACGGCCTCATGCTCGGCATCTGCAACGGCTTCCAGGCGCTCATCAAGCTCGGCCTCGTGCCGTACGGCGACATCGTTCCCATGACCGACGAATGCCCGACGCTCACGTTCAACACCATCGGGCGCCACCAGAGCCGACTCGTCCGCACGCGCGTGGCGTCGAGTCTGTCCCCGTGGCTTTCCGAATGCAAGGTGGGCGACACGCACACCGTCGCTATCAGCCACGGCGAGGGGCGCTTCGTCGCAAGCCCCGAGCTTCTGCGCACGCTCATCGAAAACGGCCAGGTCGCAACGCAATACGTCGATGCTGACGGCAAGCCCTCCATGGACCTTGCCACGAACCCGAACGGGTCGGTGCTCGCCATCGAAGGCATCACGAGCCCTGACGGCCGCGTGCTCGGCAAGATGGGCCACACCGAGCGCTCGGGCGCGGGCCTCTACCGCAACATCCCCGACTTCGCCTACCAACCGCTCATCGAAGGCGGCGTGCAGTACTTCAAGTAGGCGGGCTGAAGACACCGAACGAACGAGCAGAGCGCGGGCGCCGAGGCGTACCCGCGCTCTGCTTGCGTTACAATGCAACAACGCGATTCACGAAGAAACGAAAGACGCAGGTGACACACGATGGCTATGCAGGCTGCTGAAGGAACGAGGGACTTTCTGCCCGACGAGGCGGCGTTCTGGCTCCACTTCAAGGAAACGGCGTTCTCGGTGTTCGGCCGTTATGGGTACGTTCCCATTGAAACGCCCATCTTCGAGCAGACCGACCTGTTCGTGCGCGGCATCGGCGAAGCGACCGACGTCGTGTCGAAGGAGATGTTCACCGCCGTTTCCGGCGAGAACCTCAAACGCCTCATCGATGGCGGCTCCATCAAGTCGAAAAGCCGCCTGTCCCTGCGTCCCGAAGGCACGGCGGGCGTCGTCCGCGCCGTGGCGCAGCACGACCTCGTCCCGCAGGGAGCGGCTCCCGCGAAGCTCATGTACGCAGGTCCGATGTTCCGCGCCGAGCGTCCGCAGAAGGGGCGCCAGCGCCAGTTCAACCAGGTGGGCGTCGAATGCCTTGGGGCGGAAGAGCCGACGATCGACGCCGAAGCCATCATCATGCTCATGCGCTTCTACGAGACGATCGGCATTCCGCGCGAATCGATGCGCCTGCTCATCAACTCGATGGGCTGCGAGAAGTGCCGCCCCGCGTACCGCGAGATGGTGCGCGCTTACATGAACGAGCACGCAGAGGAATTGTGCGACACCTGCATGACGCGTGCGGAAATCAACCCGCTGCGCGCGTTCGACTGTAAGAACGCCGAGTGCGCCTCCGTTATGGAAAACGCTCCGAAGATCTCCGACCACCTGTGTCCCGATTGCCGCGAGCACTACGAGGCCGTGAAGTCCTATCTCGATGCGGCCGGTATCGCCTACGTGGAGGATTACAAGCTCGTGCGCGGTCTCGACTATTACACGCGCACGGTGTTCGAGGTCCAGGTCGACAACGGCATGGGCAGTCAAAACGCGATCGGTGGCGGTGGACGCTACGATAAGCTCGTCGAGGAAGTGGGCGGTCGCCCCACGCCCGGTCTCGGGTTCGCGCTCGGCTACGAGCGTTGCGCGCTCGCACTGCAGGCCGCAGGGGTCGAGTTTCCCAAGGCGCAGCGCTGCGATTTGTTCGTCGCCTGCGTCGACGACTCGGTGCGCGCGGAGGCGTTCTCGCTCGTCCAGGCGTGCCGCGATGCCGGGCAGGTTGCCGACATGGATCACCAGAAGCGTAGTCTGAAAAGCCAGTTCAAACTCGCCGACAAGCTCAACGCGACGCTCGTCGCGGTGCTCGGGCCCGAAGAGGTCGCTGCGGGCAAGGTGAGGCTTCGCAACATGAAGACGCATACCGAGCGCTTGGCGGACCTCTCCAAGGTGAAGGCGATCCTCGATCATTTCGCGAATAGCGCAACGAGCCCCGCGGCCGAGGAAATCGACTCGGCGCTCGAGGCGGCGGAATAGGAAGCAAATCGCCGCGCGCATACAGTACGAACCGCATAGATGTAGTGCAAAAAGGCCGCCGTCCTGCCTATCCGGGGTAGGGCGGCGGTCTTGCTTTTCGGGACGCTCCCACATCGGCGTGAATGGCATTGGGAACGCCGAGCGCGGTGAAGAAGGCAAGTTGTGGAGGAACTGTGAAGCTCCTCAGATAAGCTGAAAATCTCGAAACCCCAGTTCATCGTGTGAAAACGCCCCGTCCCCGGCGACCTCCCCGAAAAACCTCCCCGATCCCCCTTGACCTCCCCGGGGGAGGCGAGTAGTATACATCTTCGCGCCGCGGCCCGAGAGGGAGGGCGGCGACGGGAGGG
>CAKTSW010000239.1 GCA_934613165.1 uncultured Ellagibacter sp. | reverse complement strand
CGACGGCCGACTGCCTCGAGTACTACGGCATGAGCGACGTCGAGGACGACCTGAAGAGCCTGAACCTGCTGCCGTAAACGCGCTCCCCCGAGTGGGCGGTTTCACGGGAGGCCGCCCACTCGCCTGGTTCGCGTCCTCAAGCACGAGGAAAACGCGAGCTGGGCGTACCGTATGCGAGGCCGCGCGTCGAACGCAATCGGGCGCGGCCGAGCAAAACCGAATTCGAATCCCCCGCTTTCCCTCCTCGAAGAGCCCCTGGAACCCGAAGCGCGAAACGCGCGAAAGGCTTCCCAGGGGCTCTTGGCGTTTCGCTATAGGCCGTTTTGCTGAGCAGCCCACAAGCGCTTTACGCCGACGGCGTAAAGCGGGATGTTGCGCATCCATTCCTGCTCTCGGTACCCCGACAAGGAGAAGCGCACAGCATGCACGTCAGGGTTCCTTTCTTTGAATGCCCTCAAGCTTTTCGCACGAAGGTTTTCCTCGGCCTTAACCTCTAACGCGTAGATTTCGCCTGATTGTTGCACTAGAAAGTCTATTTCGCCCCTCGAGCTTTCCGCAGACCAGTAAAAAGGGCTGCTGCCGCAGTCCGATACAAGCTGTTGGCATACGAATTGCTCCGTCATAGCGCCTTTGAACTCGGTAAACACCGAGTTGCCTTTCACGATGCTCGCAGGGTCGAGCTCGCTCATCGCCCCCAAAAGGCCAACGTCGAACAGAAAAGCCTTGAACGCCTTGTGATCATCGTAGGCGGACAACGGCAAACCAGCTTTCGATACACGTGGAACTTTGACGATCAGGCCGGCTTGCATAAGCCATATCAGCGATTCTTCGAAATCCTTTGCCCTGGCCCCTTCTCGAATCCGCCCGAAAATAAACTTCTTGTTTTCATGCGACAAATGCGAGGGTATAGAACTCCAAACCTCTCGAACCCTTGCATACAGCCTCATCGGCACATGCTTCGAGAAATCACGCTCGTAATCTTCGAGGATTTGGGTTTGGACGCGCCTCACCTCGCCCATATCCCCCGTCGCGACATATTCGTCCACGACCGCCGGCATGCCGCCGACAACGCAATATCGCTTCAGCGCCAGCGAGGCTCTAGCTTTGAAAGCATTGATGTTCGCGATATCGCCGCCATCCAACAACTCCCGCAGCATACCTTCCCCTGTCGCATCCATAAACTCCCGGAAGCTCATGGGGTGCAAATCGAGCGTGTCGACCTTGCCGACCGGATACCCCGTTCCCTCCGTCGCCGATATACCCAAGAGGGACCCCGCCGCAGCAATCGCGTATTCGGGGCCGTCCTCGCAAAAATACTTCAACGACGTAATCGCTTTAGGGGTCGACTGAATCTCGTCGAGAATCAAGAGCGTCGAGACGGCTTCGATTCGAACTCCCGATAGAAGCGAAAGACCGGCGATAATTCTTTTAATGTCGAAATCCCCATCGAATAACGCACGGGCCGACTCATTGGTGTCAAGGCTTATGTACGCAGTCTGTTCGAAGCAGGTTCTCCCAAATTCCTTCAACAACCAGGTTTTCCCGACCTGACGCGCCCCATTGATGATAAGAGGCTTTCTGCAGCGGGAGTTTTTCCATCGGATGAGTTTTTCCATAAGATAGCGATCCATTTTGCCTCATCTCAACATTTTTTGTACGATAAAGTGGAGTTTATCACATTTTTTAGGACGTATTTTTGTATCGAATAACATTTTTTAGGCGCAATTAGTAACTAACCGAGCCAAGAATACTGCGGCTAATAGATGTGCGCCCCTCTAAGCCCCAAACAATCCCAAACGCACAACTAGAAGGGGCGATTTGGCCGTCTGGATTACCCCCTCCGCCACAGATTCGTAGCCACCCATCCAACAACCTCGACGCCCTCTCGGCAATCGTCGATAATAGGATCCACGATTTTCTTGGTTCTAAGGCGAGTGCAACATGACCAGCAAATACGAATACAGCGTCATTGACTTCACGGAGAGCCTGCAGGCGAGTTTCATCGGGCCAGGCCACGATTCGGACGAACGTTATTCACCGCGAATCCTCGCAAACGACGCGGATCAAGGGGCAAATGTTCTCGCAACGCTCAAAGCCGAGCTGTCAGACTGCACAAGCTTCGCTTTCTCGGTTGCCTTCATCACCGCAAGCGGGATGCAGGTTCTCGTCGATATCCTCTCCGACCTCAGAGTGCGAAACATTCCGGGTAAGATCCTCACCTCAACCTATCTGAATTACAACGACCCCGATGCGTTGGAAAAGCTGATGGGGTATCCGAACATCGAGAGCAGGGTCTATCAGGGAGATCTTCATGCAAAGGGATATTTCTTCAATAAGAAGCAGATCTCGACGATCATCATCGGCAGCTCCAATCTCACCCAACGGGCTTTGACTTGCAATAAAGAATGGAACATTCTCTTTCGATCTTTCCCGAACGGGACGATGCTCCTCGATGCGCAAAAGGAATTCGACAGCCTATGGAACGACGAGAAGACTACTCCACTCACGCAAGGCTGGATTGACGACTATCGGCAATATCTCACGCAACAGGAACGAACCGTGAATACGCCAAAGCCCGCTGCCCCGTTTCGTCGCATCGATGGTGCGCGGATAGAAAAAGGGGACGTCGAAAGCTCTGGGGATACGATCCGTCCGCAAATCACCCCGAACAGGATGCAACAAAGCGCACTTGAAGCTCTCGAAGCCTTGCATGAAAGAAACGAACCGCGCGCGTTACTCGTATCAGCAACGGGAACAGGGAAAACGTACTTGTCGGCCCTCGACGTAGAACGGCAGAAGCCGCACCGTGTTTTGTTCATCGCCCACAGGAAGCGGATACTCTCCGCATCGAAAGAAAGCTTCGAGCGCGTTCTAGGACACCGATACTCATATGGGCTTTACCAAGGCAGTCAGCGTTCGAAAGATACGTCCTGCATATTCGCCATGATTGGAACCCTTGCGAAGCATCTTGGCGAATTCGCTCCCGAAGATTTCGACTATGTCATCATCGACGAAGCTCATCGCACCGGAGCAGCCGGATACCGTGCGATCCTTGACTATTTCAGGCCGAAATTCGTTCTTGGCATGACGGCTACCCCGAGCAGAACCGATGGATACGACGTCTACGGCCTGTTTAACCATATCATCGCCTATAGGATCACTTTGCAAGATGCGCTCGAGAACGACATGCTCACGCCATTCCATTATTTCGGAATAGCCGACCTCGAAATCGACGAGGAAGCTTGCGACGACGTCACGCTTTTCGGAAAGCTCACAAGCGAGGCACGCCTCGATCACATCATAAGAAAAATCGAGGAATACACTGTCGAGAAGTCTCGCAGAAAAGGACTCGTTTTCTGCGGCAGAAACGAAGAGGCTTCCTTTTTCGCGCATGCATTCAACGAACGGGGCTTGCCATCCATGGCGATAAGCGGATCGTCGTCCGACGCAGAACGAGACGAGGC
>CAKTSW010000238.1 GCA_934613165.1 uncultured Ellagibacter sp. | reverse complement strand
AGCGCTACGGAAAGAGCCAGAGATGTGCCGAGCACGCCGGCAAGATACTCAATCGATATCTTTTTGCGGAATACCGCACTTCCATCGCGATTCGCCACGTGAGCCCCCATTGCTTCCCTCTTGAACATTGATTCCCTGCAATTATATATACTGCCTGGGAACTCGCGCGGTTTAGCTTTTCGTTCGTGCTTTATGAGTACGCCAAACGATATTTCTGCAAGTTTGGCAAGTTACCAATAGCTCAGGAAAGCGGTCTATCCTTTGATATATAACCACGAATTGCCTTTGCCGACGTCTTGCCCTTCATCGCAAATTCGTCGCGCATGTCCTTGAACAGCTTTTGATAAGTAGGCCCGACGTCTTTGCGCCACATAACGCTTATCGAGAAGCATATTTCGCAATCGCTGATAGGTATCAGCCTCATATCACTGTCGGGACACATACCGTGATGTCCCGCAACCAGAGCAACCCCATCACCGTACTTAATCTGCAGCAGCAACGTACGCAAATCGCGATAGTACGACACGACATTTAGGTTTTTGTCATCTCCTATAACGTTCTTGAACTGGGTATACGATGCAAGAACAGCATTTTTGTCAGGAAAAATCAGGTTATCGAGCGCTCGAATCTCCGCCACCGTTATCGAATCTCTCTCCGCAAGAGAGCTCTCAGGAGAAACGCCGAGATAGTAGCGATCGCGATACAGGTCGAACGAATCGTAGTCCTTTCGGACATCGGGGTCGATGTCCATCGTGAGCGCAACATCAATATCGCGCTCCACCAAAGCGCGCATAAGAGACCCATACTCTATCGCAGTAAACTCAGGGTGGACTCCTGGCGCATTCCCCTTCAGCCACATTAAAAGAGGCCTAAGGATTTTGGAGGTCGCATCGTAAAGATACCCTATGCGAAGCGGCGCCTTCGCCTTAGCCCTCATGCCGGCAACACGTGAAACAGCGGCGTCGGCCGACCCGACAATGCACTTTGCATCTTCATAGAATGCCGCGCCCTCCGGGGTAGGCGTAACATGACGGCTCGTCCTTTCGAACAGCGCGCAGCCAAGTTCCGCCTCGAGCGCTGCGATGTGCCGGCTAAGCGTCGACTGCGTGATAAATAGCTTCCTCGCAGCCGCACTGTAGTTGAGCATTTCAGTTAACGCGACGAATTCCCTCAATACCTCGATCTCCACGACGCCCTCCATTGCCCCTGCATCATTTTCGCTCGCAGCACTCCTCGGATCTATCCTATCGAATCAGCTTGCCAAAAAGCGTACCGGCCGGAAGCGGAATCCAGCCGGTACGCATCTGCTCCGTCAATTCGGAAAGCGCTGTTCCCAATAGCTGCGAGTTACAATCCTATCAACACCGCAAGAGCATAGCACCACAGCACATCGAACACGACGAACACAATAGAGACCAACCATCCACCCTTCGCCGTCTCTCCGAAGGTGTAGTACCCCGTATCGTACGTCATGTTCATGGCTGGGCACAAAGGCACGAGATAACTGCCCGCGATAATCGAAATCAGCATGAACGTCGGAACGAACGGATCGACGCCCACAGCAACCGCGTACGTAATAAGCGGCGGAAGAAGAATGGTTACCCAGGCGGGAGAAATCGGGCAAAGCGTATGCAGCAGGTAGAGCACGACACCAACGATCATGAACGATGCAAGCACCGGAATATTCATGATGCCCGAATTCAGGAAGAGGTCGGCAATGCAGGCTGCGGCGCCGGTCGACTGGATAGCAGCGCCGATGGAGAGAATGCCCCCGAAGAACAAGAACAGGTTCCAACTTGCCATGCTCTCGAAGTCTTTCCATGAGCAGATGTTCATGCCGGGAACGAACATGAGAATCATGCCGAGGAGCGCAACCGAAGTGGAGTTGAAGATGGGAATCCAGTTGCCGAGCACCCACAACACCGGAAGGCCGATAACGAGGACGAGGCATTTATAATCGTATGTGGTGAATTTGCCCGTCTTGAACTGGTTGTTCATAAGCTCGTCAATCTTCTCTTGCGTGATGGGCTCAGGCGGGAACGCTTTGATAAGGCCGAACCACGCCGCCGCAATGCTCACGACGGAGATGGGCACGCCGTAGACCATCCATTTCAGAAAGTCGATCTCTTCCCCCGTCGCAGTAGTGAGAAGGCCTGCGCCCAAGACGTTCAGAGAATGCCCGATAGGCGTCGCGAAGCCGCCGAGCAAAGCGGCAAAGGACACGCCGAGAAGCAAGCACTTGCCCAAGTTCGACTTCCCCTTCACCGCGCCGACGATGCCGAGCAAGGGAAGCACGAACGAAAGCGACAAGGCGACGGCGCCCGTATCCGTCATGATGAAGGACACGAGACCCGTAACCGCCATGATCGCAAGCACGAGGCGTGGCGAATCAGCGCCAGCCATGAGGATGAAGCGCTTGGTGATACGCGTCCCGAGCGAGCTCATCTGCATGAGAGCCGTCATGCAGTACACACCGAGGATGAACCATGTCGTGGTCGTAGTGTAGCCCGAAAACGCCTTGCCGAACTCGGGAACCGTACCCGACACAAACAAGGCAAGGCAGGCGCATAAGCCGACGACACCCGTCGACATCGTCCCGCAAAACCACATGAACACCGCCGAAAACAGGATGCCGATTGCAGTGATACCCTCATGCGAGAGCACGTCGTTCCCCGGAATGTTATACGCCACGACGAAGCATACGATGGCCAGAATAAGACCCGTAAGCTGCTTCGGCGTGAAGGCTCTCGCCTTCTCTTTGATAGCTTCAGCCATTTTGAACGCTCCTTTCCTATATTTGCTTAATCGTTCTGAATCGTTTGTTGAAAAGCCACTGCCAGCCTAAAGATCACATGATTCCCAGCACGTAACCCATGAGATAAACCCACGCCACCACCGCGCTTATGAGCGCGATTGAAGCCGCCCAACCCGCGCGAGCCGTATCCTTGAAGCTGTACCAGCCGGCGTCGTAGGTCATGTTCATGGCTGGGCACAAGGGGACAAGGTAGCTGCCCGCGATAAGACTCACGATCAAGAAGGTCGGAGCCATGCTCACGAGGCCGACCGCTTGCGAGAACACGAGCAAAGGAGGAAGGAATATCGCGCACCATGCAGGGGAAATCGGACAAACGGTGTGGATGAGGTAGAGGAATATCGCGATAACAAGCAGCGCCGCGAACACCGGCAGATCCAAGATTCCCGATCCGAGGAACGTGTTCGCGATGAAAACAGCCGCGCCCGTCGCCTGGATAGCTGCGCCGATGGAAAGCACGCCGCCGAAGAACAGGAACAGGTTCCAGCTCGCAAGGTGCTCGAACTCTTTCCAGCTCACGATGTTCATTCCAGGGACGAACAGCAAGATCATGCCGAGAAGCGCGATCGAAGTGGAATTGAACACGCTAATCCAGTTGCCCGCAATCCACAAAACCGGTAGCACAACCATAAGCACAAGGCATTTCGTATCAT
>CAKTSW010000237.1 GCA_934613165.1 uncultured Ellagibacter sp. | reverse complement strand
AGCGTGATTCCCAGCTGGCAGGCCGAAAGGTAGGCGTTGACGTTCTCGGCGATCGTCTTGGCGTTCTTCGCGCCGGGCTTGCCCTCGTCGTAGGCCAGCTCGATCTGGGACTTACGGACGCGGACCATGGCGAATTCCGCGATGACGAAGAAAGCGTTCATAAGAAGGAAGAACACTACGAGAATCAGGCTTGCTGCTATGGGCATGTAATCGACGGGCCTCCTTGGGCGGGTTTTGCGTTTGACTCCCTAGTATGACACATGAAGACGCACCGTGCGGGAATCGTCACCCGCCCGTTCCCATTCGCGGAGTACACGGAGGTCGAAGGCTGCGCAGGCGTATGCGGGAGCAGAAGGCCGCGCGGGGGCATGGATGCGCGCGGCGCGGCAGGTCATTCGATCGCAATGCGCTCCGTTTCCACGGTGGCGAGCGCCTCGCGGCACAAATCGCACCCAAGGCCCGCCTCGTGACCGGCTCGGTTGAGGGTCACAAGCCCGCGCTCGGCGGTGTAGGGGGGCTCGGTGACGTCGACGTTGAAGTAGCGCGAGGTCGCCCCGACGTCGCCCGGCATCACAACTTCGGACAGCGCGCCGAACGCGGCGTGCATCCGCTTCGATATGCCCGTGTCGTACATGCCGCCCATCCACACCTCGCGGTTGTGGGCCCGCGCCTCGTAGACGAAGCGCAGCGCAGGCTCGATGCCCCCGAACTTCGCCACCTTCACGGCGAAGCACCGCAGCTCAGGGTGCGAAAGCGCCTCGTGAGCCTCGCGCGCGTCCACGAACGACTCGTCGAGGCAGATGGGCGTGGCCAGCGTGCGTTGCAAATTCGCCAGCCGCGTGAACGGGTGCTGGCGACCACGCGCGCCGCGAAGCACACGAAGGGGTTCCTCGATCCAGGCGATGTCGAGCGCGTCGTAAGCGCGAAGCTCGTCCACGTCACGGTCGGTGAAGCTCTGGTTAGCGTCGAGCGTTAGGATGAGCTGGGGAAATGCCTTGCGAACGGCGCGCACGGCGGCAAAACTCCCCGGCGCGACCTTCAGCTTCACCCGCTGATAGCCCGCCGCGACGCACCGCGCAACGGCAGCGACCGTGTCGTCCGGGCTGCCCATTCCCACCACGGCGCCCGCCGCCACGGAAACTTGCGCCAGGCCCCCTTCGGACCCGCGTCCGTCGGATGCGCCTTCCCCATGCAGGAACCGGTAGGCAACCGCGCCGCCGCGCGCCGAGGCGATCGCGTCGTATTCTTCGGCAAGCAAGCGCCATAACGGTTTGCCCGTCGCCTTCCCATAAAGATCCCAAAACGCCGGCTCGATCGCCCCGCATGCAAGCGGATACCGATCGAGCCCGGGCACGGCGGCAAGCGATTCGCTCACCTCGCGCGGGTGCAGGTACACCTCCGACAAAACCTTCGGCGCGATGACCTCCCGCATGGCCTCGAGATCCTGCTCGACCGTTTCGGGGAGATACCAATCGGTCGAGAACGCCACGCATTCGCCGAGGCCCACGCGCCCTTGCGCGTCCACGGCCTCGACGATGATTGACTCGCGGCAATCGAGCGTCGTCTTCGCCGTGACGAACGGCTTCTTGAAAGGGATGCGCACCCGGTGAAGGACGACCTTCGCTATTTCGAGGCGCTCGCCGTACGCAAGTTCGATCGCCCGGCGGTCGAGCTTGCCGATTCCCTTGCGCGGAAGCTCGTCGACCGCAAAGATGCGTTTGGGCTGATAGATCTTCGATAGGTTTCCCGAAAGCCGATCGGACACGGAACGCGCGAAGTCGCGGTTGCTTGCGGGGGCCTGAGTCTGCACGGGCGAACGGCGCGACGGCGCCTTCCCCGGCCCGAGGTTCCTCCCGAAACGCGCACCGCGAACCGGGCGCTCGTAAGGAGCGGCCGCGCCCTCAGGCGGCTTCGGCGCCGTTTTCTCTCGCTCGACGAACGCGACCGGGCGACGTCCCCATGTGGGATCGGGCGCGCCGAACACGTGCGCGTCGGCGACGCCGGGAACGCGCAGGAGCTTTTCGACGATTTCGGCGGGATAGACGTTTTCCCCGCCGGACACGAACATGTCCGACGTTCGTTCCTTCACGTAGATCTTGCCGCCCGCAAGAGCAGCGGTGTCGCCCGTGAGGAAGAACCCGTCGACGGTGAAGGCGGCCCGCGCATTCAAGTAATTCGAGAACACGCCGGGCCCCTGCACAGCCAAGCGACCGTACCCCGACGGATCGGCGTCGACGATACGCGCCCGATAGCCGGGTATCAGCGAAAGCCCGCCGTCGAACGCGTCGTCTATCAGGGTGTTCGCAATCTGGCTGCATGTTTCGGTCATGCCGTAGCTCGCGTAAACGCGCCCGCCGACACGATGCGCCCGGTTAACCGTATTCGCGCTAAGGGCGCCGCCACCCAACAATATGCACCGATAATGGGACAGAAGCGACCCGTCAGGATCGACGGCGAGCATGTCTTGCAGCATCTTGTCGACGACCGAGACATGCGTCACGCCGACGAGGGCGGCATCGGCCAAAACGCGCGCCGCGTCGAAATGCGCATAGAGGCGAAACGGCGTCTGGTTGGCGACGCTGCGCGCGACGACCTCGAACCCGCCGATATGGTACAGCGGCAAAACGGCCTGCCACATGCCGCGCCCATGCGCGGAAAGGACCTTGTTCGACGCGGCAGCGGCAGCCATGAGCTTGCGCCAGGTAAGGGGGACCGCCTTCGGCTTGCCCGTGGTGCCGGACGTGAACATGATGAGAGCGCTGGCCTCGTCGTCGAATAGGTGCGATTCGTGCTCGGCGAAATGCGTCGCCCCGTCTTCGGCGTCTTGCTTGGCGCCCATGATCGGGCGACGCCCCCGCGCCGCGGCCCCCTCTCCCGACAAGGCGGCAACGGCCTGGGAAACGAGCGCGTGGGCACGGGCCTCGTCGACGCGGCAGGCTACGCGAAGCCCCTGAGTCTCAAGATCGAATATGCGCGAGAGCTTCTCCGACGCGGTGAGGCGGTTGTTGAGCACCGCGAGCGTGAAACCGCCGTACCCGGCGGCCAGAACGAGCAGCACGAACTCGGGGCAGTTCGGCAAATCGAGAGACACGCAGTCCCCCCGGTGCACGCCCTTGCCGCGCAGCCGGCGCGCGATCTGCGCCGCAAGAAGCCGAGCGCGCCGATAGGTGAACAAATGCTCGGTCCCGTCGTTTTCGACGAACGTGAAGAAAGCCCCGTCGGGGCTTGCCTTGGCTGTGCTTTCGAAAGCGCTGATCATCGGGTGGGATACTCGCCGTTCTCCTTGGAAATGCTGCGGTGTGGAAAAGCGCCGGCCCGCTCGCATCGAGCCGGCGCCGCATTCTTAGGGAAACTTCGGGTACTGGGTGAAGTCGGGGGCGCGCTTTTCCTTGAAGGCGTCGCGTCCTTCCTTCGCCTCGTCGGTGGTGTAGTACAGAAGCGTGGCGTCGCCGGCGAGCTGTTGGATGCCCGCGAGC
>CAKTSW010000236.1 GCA_934613165.1 uncultured Ellagibacter sp. | reverse complement strand
CCCGGCGTGCGCACGGTCATCGACATCGGCGGGCAGGACGCCAAGGTCTTGCGGCTTTCCCCCGAAGGCGACCTTGAGAACTTCGTGATGAACGACAAGTGCGCCGCCGGCACGGGCCGCTTCCTCGACGTGATGGCGGGCGTGTTCGGCATCGGCGTGTCCGAGCTTTCCGACTACGACCGCGCCTCGCACGCCGTGGCGTCCATATCCTCCACCTGTACGGTGTTCGCCGAGTCCGAGGTCGTCTCGAAGCTCGCGAGTGGCGAGCCCGTGGCCGACATCGTCGCCGGGGTGCACGAGTCGGTCGTCGACCGATGCAGCGGCCTGGTGAAGCGTTTGGGCATCGTTTCCCCCGTCGCAATGACGGGCGGCGTCGCCCTGAACGACGCTCTGCGCGAGCGGTTGGAGAGGCGGCTCGAAAGCCCGATCGCGACTTCCGGGTTCGCCCAGATGAACGGCGCGTACGGTGCCGCGATCTTCGCGATGGAAGGCCGTTAGGCTCCGAAGTTTCAGGTCGAGTCGCGTACGGCGGAGGGTGAAGGAGGACGAAGGTGAAGATCGATTGCGCCAAGGGGCCGCTCGCGGAGCGCAGCTACCCTAAGCTTTCCGTGATCGAGCGGCTGCGCGCCTGTTCGGTCGAGCACGCAGGTCGCCGGCTGGCTGCGGGCGAGAACAAGAGCGTCACGTACTTCGATGCCCTGCGGGAATCGAACGCCCTCGCGCACTACCTGGCGACGACGTGCGAATGCGGGCCCGAATCGACCGTCGTGCTCTCCGCGCCGAACGTGCTGTGGTTCCCGGCCATCCTCGCCGCCGTCCAGATGTGCGGCAGCCGCATCGCGCTGCTCGCACCCACCTTGCCCCGCGACGAGTTCGTACGGTGCGCGGGGCTTCTTAACCCCCAGGTCATCATCATGTCGACGCCCGAGGGCTGCCAGGTGGCGAAAGAGGCGTTCCCTCGGTCCCACGTGCTCGCGGTCGGGTGCCCCGTGGCGCCCGTTCCCTTAGTGAGCGAGGTCGTCGCGCGCACGGGCTACGACGATTCGCGCGTCTTCCCCCATATCGACGCCGCGAGCAAGATCGTCGTCTTCTCCTCGGGCAGCACCGGCCGCCCGAAGGCCATCGTGAACAGGCTTTCCTCGTTCGCCCTGAACGGCATCGCGCTCACGCGCGCGCTTGAGCTTTCACCCGACGACGTGCTGTTCGTCCCCGTCCCCTTCATCCACGTGTTCGGCGTCGTCGGCGTATTCGCGGCGCTTATGTCGGGCGCGTCGCTCGTGAGCGACGAGAAGTACCACGCCCGCGCCGCCTGCCAACTCGTTTCCACGTACCGCGCCACGGTGCATCTTGGCGTGTCGACGATGTTCGTGCGCGAGCTGCGCGAGAACCAGGACGGCGAGTGGGATTTCTCGTCCTTGCGCGCGGGGCTCGTCGCGGGAGCCGGGTGCCCGGCAAGCGTCATCACCGAGTTCGAGCGTCGCTTCGGGTGCCGCATCATGCAGTCCTACGGCATGAGCGAGACGGCGGCGACGCTCACGGTGACGCCGCTCGAACTGCCGGCGGAGCGTCGCGCGTCCACCGTTGGGTTCTGCATCGAGGGGGCCGAGGCAAAGGTCGACCCCGACACGGGCGAGCTTTCCTGCAAGTCGGCTTCGATGATGGACGGCATCCTCGAACCCGACGGCAGCGTGCGCCTCGACCTTGACGACGGGTGGTTCCGCACGGGGGACGTGGCCACAGTCGACGACGAGGGCTACCTCACGATCGTCGGGCGGCTCAAGGACATGATCATCCGCGGCGGGGTGAACATCTTCCCGGCCGAGGTGGAGCGCGTCTACGACGCCCGCGACGATGTCGACGCGTGCTGCCTTGTGGGGTATCCCGACCCCGACCTCGGCGAGCGGACGTGCCTCGCGGTGGTCATGAAGCCGGGTGCTGCGGCCTACAGCCGCGATTTGCGGCTGTACGCGAAGGGCCTCGTCGAGAAGCAGAAGATTCCCGATGTGATTCTCAAGATGGACGGGTTCCCTCAGCTGGGGAATGGCAAAATAGACAAAAAAGCGCTTCGCGCGATGGTGATCGATGCCATGAGGCAGGCAGGTGAGCGAGATGAGGATTGAGGAATCGGGACTCGGAGGAAACCGCGAGATCGTCGATCAGGTGGAACGGGCCGTCGATGCGTTTTGCGACGAGCATGTGACTGAAGAGCGCGTCAAGCAGTGGTGCGTTTCCCGCGGGGTTTCCGAGGCGGAGTACTGCGCGTTCTACGAAAGCGAGCTGGGAAGGTACTGCCTGCCGGCGTCGGCCGGCGGGTTCGATGGGCCCTTCATCGCCCGTGCCGCCCTTGTCGCGCGCCTCATGCGCCGCGCGGGAGCGACGATGCCGTTCCTCACCGACATGACCTCCATGGCCCTGCTCTCGACGATGCGCAGCCTCTCGCAGCAGGAAATCGCCGAGGACCTCATGAGCTGCAACGGCCGCGTCGCGTTCTCTCAGGCGTTCTCGGAAGGCGGTCAGGGCGGCGAGTCCGGCTCGGTCGCGACCGAGATCACCGTCGACGACGGCGGTATCTACCTCGACGGCGTGAAGACCTACGTCGCCAACGGGCAGTACATCCCGCGCACGCTCGTGTACACGCGCGACATGGTCAACGGCTCGGCTGACGGCGGCGTGTCGCTGTGGCTCGTCCCCATCGACGAGCCGGGCGTGTTCACCTATCCCTTGAACACGGTGGGCCAGGAGATGCTCGCGCCCGCGCGCATCGAGTTCGAGCATGTGAAGCTCGACCCCGAATGGCAGATCCAGACCGAGGGGAAGCTCCCCCAGATGCTCGAGCGCCAGTACGAGCTCGGCCGTATCCTCGTCTGCGCGTCGAGTCTGGGGCTCGCGCAGGCGGCGATGGACGACGTGCTCGAGCGCTGCGCGACGCACTTCACGCACGGGCGTTACTTGGGCGGCATCCCGCAGATCCAGCAGAAGGTGGCCGACATGGCCGTCCGCATCCGGACGATGGAGATGCTCGTCGCGCGCGCGGCGGAATCGGTGTCGAGCGGGGCGAGTGTTGACCAGCAGCACCTCGACTGCGCGCTCGCGAAGTACTTCGTCCCCAAGGCGGCCACGCAAGTCGCCTCCGAGGCGCTGCAGATTTTCGGCGGCGTAGGCTACACCGACGAGGCACGCGTCGGGCGCATCTGGCGCGACTGCCGCGGCAACCAGATCGCCCAGGGCACCGACGAGATCATGCCGCACACCATTTCCAAGATGCTCGTCAAGAACTGCGCCTCGAAGCTCGTCGACTTCTAAATCGCAGGTCATCCGTACAATTTTTCCGATTTAACCCCTTCTGACCAGACAAAAACGAATATTGTCTGGTCCGATTTGCCTCTGCGTTCGGTACCGTGATCTCAGCACGAAAAGCATAACCTGCTCTGAAAGAAGGTACCCAGATGAACATCATCGTCGCGATCAAGGTCGTCGC
>CAKTSW010000235.1 GCA_934613165.1 uncultured Ellagibacter sp. | reverse complement strand
GGCGTGAAGGTGACGCGCCTGGCAAGCGGGCTTCCCGTCGGCGGAGACTTGGAGTTCGCCGACGAGGTCACGCTCGGACGCGCGCTCGAAGCGCGCCGCGAGCTGTAGGTTGCACCCCTTGAACACGACGTGCCCCTTCCGGTTGAAGCGAAAGGGGCACGGGAAAAAATAAAGCCTCGCATCTGCGAGGCTTTATTTGCTTCGTCCAACAATGAGGAACCTGTCCCCTCCAAAAACAGGATTCTCGCTGTTGGCGAAGTCCGAAAAGCGTAATAGTTCGCCACGTAGTATAGCATTGTTCGCAGCCTGTGGGAGGTTTTTCTAACCCGACCTTGGGCGCGCCCCGCGCAAGGTCGCTTCCGGCCGTCGCCGCAACGGGCCGTTCGCGCGCCGCTGGGGTCGTTTTCGCCCCCCCTTCCTTGCGGGCTTTCGGGCGGTTCGCCCGTGCTTGCGCGAGTGATATACTTTCGCCTTACGGAAACAAGACGGGAGTAGTGCACTATGGTGAATGTGCCCAGCCCGGCGGTTGCGATCGTCGGACGCCACAATTCAGGGAAAACGACCCTCATCGTGAAACTCATCGCCGAGCTCGTCGCGCGGGGACACGACGTGGGAAGCGTCAAGCATCACAGCCACAAGGGCTTCGACATCGACTATCCGGGGAAGGATTCGTACCGTCATCGCGAGGCAGGGGCGTCCGAAACCGTCATCGCGGCGCCGGGGCAGATCGCCCGCATGAAAACGCTCGACGGCGAGGTCGAATGCAGCGACATCGTCCGCAGCATGCCCGGCCACGACATCGTTGTCGTCGAGGGCTACCGCAAAAGCGGGCTGCCGACGATCGAGCTCATGCGCGCGGAGAACGAGGCTGACGCGCGCGTCGCCGCGGCGTTCGCCCTTGGGGCGAAGAACGGCTGGCCGCTCGGGTGCGACTTCGTGCAGAGCGCGCGGGAGCTTTTCTCTCCCGAAGGGGAGCGCGTCGAAGGCGCCGAGGAGCGCATCGACGCCCGGTTCGCCGACGAGGACGGCGCGGTGCATCCCGACCTCGCATCGAAGATGCCGACGGGGGACACGGTCGCTATCGTCACCGACATCCCCGAAGCCGCGAAGGCCGCTGCCGCTTACGACATTCCCGCCATCGACCTTAACGACATCTCGGCGCTCGCCGATTTCGTCGAGGAGCGCTTCGTCCGCCCGCGCGTGACCGTCGTCATCCAGGCAGGCGGGGAAAGCCGCCGCATGGGCCGCAGCAAGGCGACGGTCCCGTTTTTGGGACGCCCCCTCATCTGCCGGCTCATCGAGCGCCTAAGCCCCGTCGCCGACGACTTGGTCATCACGACCAACGAGCCCGACAACCTCACCTTCCTGCATCGCGAGTTCCCGCACCTGAACATCCAGCTCGTGTGCGACAACTTCGACAGCCGCGGTGCGCTTCCGGGTCTTCACACGGCGCTGCAGGCCGCGCGCAACCCGTACGTCGCCGTGGTTGCGTGCGACATGGTGTTCGCGAGCGCGTCTTTGGTGGTTGCCGAGGCGCTCGCCATGAACGAAACGGGGGCCGACGTGGTCGTTCCCGTGAACAAGCACGGCTTCGAGCCGTTCCACGCGATGTACCGCCGCATGAACTGCCTGCCGGCCGTGCGCCGCGCGCTCAGCCGCGGGGAGAAGCGCGCGCAGGCGTTCTTCGGCGACGACGCCGTCCGCGTGCACGAGTTCCCGCAGAGCAAGGTTCTCGAGGCCGAGCCCATGGGGGGCTGCTTCATCAACGCGAACACGCCCGAAGAGCTGCACGCGCTCGAGGACATGGTGATGGAAGGCTAGCGCCGCGCAGGCGTTGGTGCGCGAATGCGAAGAGGACGAGTCGTCGCGCGGCGCTTCGCGGCGCCGCGTGCGTAGAGGGGGTGGGCCATGCCGAATCTTTCCGATATCGTCGATGTGGCCGAATCGCTTGAGGGAAAGGCGGTTCTGCCTATCGAGAAACGCTGCGTCGCGGTGAGAAACCGCCATTCGACCTGCACGAAGTGCGTCGATGTCTGCATCGCGCACGCCGTTGCGGTCGAGGACAACCGCGTCGCGATCGACCCAGGCGCCTGCGTGGCGTGCGGCGCGTGCACGGCGGTATGCCCGACCGAGGCCCTCGTTCCGCTCGACCCGACCGACGATCGGCTGGCCGAGGCCGCGGCGTCCGCGGCGGCGGCGCTTGGCGGGAAGACCGCGGTGTTCGCCTGCGCCCGCATGGCCGCGCGCAACATCGGCGACCCCGACAAATACGTCGCCGTCCCGTGTCTGGGCCGCATGGAGGAAAGCCTGCTCGTCGGGCTCGTCGCCCACGGCGTTTCCGACGTCGTGCTGGTCGACGGCGTCTGCAAGACGTGCAAGTACGGCGGCACCGACGACGCGACGACTGCGGCAGTGGCGTCCGCGAACACGCTTCTCGCCGCGCAGGGGTCCCGCGTCCGCGTGCGCCGCGCATCGGAATTCCCCGCGGAGGCCGTCGAGGAGACGGGGCGCAAGTCGCGTGCGGCGGCGCGACGCGGGTTCTTCACGCAGGCGGGCGGCATGGCGAAAGACGCGGTGCGCGCCGCGACCGAGAAGGCGATCGACGACACGCTCGGCAAGAAGGAGCAATCCCTGAACCTGCGCGAGCTTCTGCGGGCCGACGACGCGGGCAACCTTCCCCAAGCCGAGCAAACGCGCCACATGGCGATCCTCGACGCGATGGACGCGATCGGGGGCGCGGTCGTTCCCGAAATCACGACGCGCCTGTTCGGCAGCGTCTCGATCGACGAATCGAAGTGCCGGGCGTGCGGCATGTGCACCGTGTTCTGCCCGACGGGCGCTCTTAAGAAAAGCGACGAGAAGCCGGCGGACGGCGTGGGGAGCTACCTTGAATTCCAGGCGCTCGACTGCGTGCAGTGCAACCTGTGCGCCGACACATGCCTGCAGAAATGCATCGAGGTGAGCCCGACCGTGTCGACCGACGAGCTCTTCGACTTCGAGCCGCGGCTCATCCATCTGCCGGATCCCCCCGCCCGCGGGACGCTTCTTTCGCGCATCAAGGGGCTTACCCGGTAAGCACGGCCTTTTCGGGCGGCGCAACCTGCCGTGCCGCCCACGCGCGTTTGCGAGCCGTTCGCGCGCCAGCGCTTTGGTATGCTATACTGTGGTCACTTTAGCGCAGTAAAGTGCAAAAGCGCACGAAGGGAGAAGCGGCACCGCGCCCTCCGGTTGGAACGGGGGAGTCGCGGCGCCGATGACGAAGGAGGAACAATGAAGAAGATGAAGGCCCTCGCGGCGTTCGCCTGCGCGTTCGCTCTCGCAGCGTTCGCCCTCGCCGGCTGCTCGAGCAACGCCGCAAGCTCGTCGACGGGCGACGCGGCGAAAAGCGACGCCCAAACCGACAAGACCACGCTGACCGTCGGCTTCGACCAGGCGTACCCGCCCTACGGGTTCGTCGGCGACGACGGCAACTACACCGGCTT
>CAKTSW010000234.1 GCA_934613165.1 uncultured Ellagibacter sp. | reverse complement strand
GGCCGCCTCGGCGGTGCCGAGATGAGCCGCCGCGAGTGGTACCGCGAAGGCCGCGTGCCTCTGCACACCCTGCGCGCCAAGATCGACTACGGCTTCTGCACCGCCCGCACCCAGATGGGCGCCATCGGCGTTCAGGTGTGGGTCTACCACGGGGAAGTTCTCCCGGGCCAGAAGGCTCCGCAGCCTGCGCTCGAGGGCAGCTCTCGCCCGAACCGTTCCCGTCGTAACGATCGCAACGAAAGGGGGGCGAAGTAAATGCTCGCACCTAAGCGCGTTAAGCACCGCAAGGTACAGCGTGGCTCCATGAAGGGCAAGGCCAAAGGCGGCACCCGTCTGAGCCACGGCAGCTGGGGCGTCCAGGCGCTCGAAGCGCACTGGATCACCAACCGCCAGATCGAAGCCGCTCGTATCGCCATGACTCGTCAGATGAAGCGTGGCGGTAAGGTTTGGATCACGATCTTCCCCGACAAGCCCATCACCAAGAAACCGGCTGAAACCCGCATGGGCTCCGGCAAGGGCAACCCGGAGGAGTGGGTGGCCGTCGTGAAGCCCGGCCGCATCATGTTCGAACTCGACGGTGTTGACGAAGCAACCGCCAAGGAAGCTCTGCGTCTCGCCATTAACAAGCTGCCCATCAAGTGCAAGATTGTTAGGAAAGAAACGGAGGGGCAGGCGTAAATGAAAGCAGCAGAGATTCGTGAACTGTCTGCCGACGATCTGCAGGCGAAACTGAAGGAAGCGCGCGCTGAGCTTTTCAACCTGCGTTTCCAGATGGCCACCAGCCAGCTCGACAACACCGCTCGCGTTGGTCAGGTCAAGAAGGACATCGCGCGTATCCAGACCGAGATGCGCGCCCGCGAGCTGAGCGCTTAAGGCGAGAAAGGTTAGTGCAACATGAGTGAAACTCGCAATTCGCGCAAGGTCCGTCAGGGCGTTGTGGTCAGCGATGTCAATGACAAGACCATCGTCGTCGCCGTCAAGGAGCGCAAGCCGCACCCCGTCTACGGCAAGATGATCACCACCACCAAGAAGTTCCATGCGCATGACGAGAACAACGAAGCCGGCGTCGGCGACACTGTTCAGATCATGGAGACGCGCCCGCTGTCCAAGATGAAGCGCTGGCGTCTGTCGAAGATCGTCGAGAAGGCAAAATAGTTACGCGTACGTTGCGTGCTATTCACGAGAAAGTTAGGTTAAGCAATGATTCAGATGCAAACCATGCTCGCGGTTGCCGACAACTCCGGCGCTCGCAAGGTGCAGTGCATCAAGGTCCTCGGCGGCTCCAAGCGCCGTTATGCGGGCCTCGGTGACGTGATCATCTGCAGCGTCAAGGAAGCAATGCCGAACGGCTCCGTGAAAAAGGGCGAGGTTGTGCGCTGCGTCGTCGTGCGCGTCAAGAAGGAAGTGCGTCGCGCTGACGGCAGCTACATCAAGTTCGACCAGAACGCGGCTGTCCTCATCAACCAGGACGGCTCCCCGCGCGGCACCCGTATCTTCGGGCCCGTCGCTCGCGAGCTCCGCGACAAGAAGTACATGAAGATCGTGTCTCTGGCACCGGAAACGCTGTAGGGAGGTAGCAATAAATGTCTTCGATGCATGTCAAGAAGGGCGACACCGTCAAGATCCTGTCCGGCAAGGACAAGGGCAAGACCGGTGAGGTCCTCCGCTCCATCCCGCAGCGCCAGCGCGTTGTCGTCGAGAAGTGCAACATGGTGAAAAAGGCCATGCGCCCCACGCAGCAGAACCCGCAGGGCGGCATCACCACCATGGAAGCCCCGCTTCATGTCTCCAACGTCATGCTCGTTTGCCCGAACTGCAAGGAAGCGACCCGTACTTCCAAGCGAGTGAACGAAGCTGGCAAGAAGGTCCGCGTTTGCAAGAAATGCGGAAAAGATATCGACAAATAAACGTCGATTAGGATATAATTTTTAACCTGTGCGCCTTATGGTGCGCAGGTTGTTGTATGACCCCAGCACGACTGGGGACGCCGGGTCGGAAATCCGGCGTTCAAATCATCGGATGAGAGGTAAACATGACTGCTCCTCGCTTGAAGGAAAAGTACAAGAGCGAAATCGTCGCGAAGCTCGAGAAAGAGCTCGACATCGCCAACATCAACCAGGTTCCGCGCCTGCAGAAGATCGTCGTGAACATGGGCGTCGGCGCCGCAGCTTCCGACCATAAGCTGCTCGACGCCGCCATGAACGACATGCGCGTCATCACCGGCCAGCAGCCCTGCGTCACCCGCGCCAAGAAGTCCATCGCAGGCTTTCATGTCCGCGAGGGCCAGGCCATCGGCTGCAAGGTCACGCTCCGTGGCGACCGCATGTGGGAATTCCTCGACCGCCTGCTGTCCACCGCGCTTCCGCGCGTCCGCGACTTCCGCGGCATCTCCCCGACCTCTTTCGACGGTCGCGGCAACTACACCCTCGGCATCACCGAGCAGCTGATCTTCCCTGAGATCGAGTACGACAAGGTCGACCGCACCCGTGGTATGGACATCACCTTCGTCACCACCGCGGAAAACAACGAGAACGCCTTCGCGCTTCTTTCCGCGCTCGGGTTCCCGTTCAAGAGCAAGTAAAACAAGCGGAGCCGCTTCGTGCGGCTCGTTTGCGTAACCTCAGCATTAAGGCAGCCTAAGGGAGGCCGCCTTTAAAGCAAGAAAGAAGGAATGCATGGCTAAGAAATCGATGATCGCCAAAGCCAAGCGCGAGCCGAAGTTCTCCACGCGTCAGCATAACCGCTGCACGCGCTGCGGACGTCCGCGCGCTTACTATCGCAAGTTCGGCCTGTGCCGCGTTTGCGTGCGCGAGCTGGCGAGCAAAGGCGAACTGCCCGGCGTGACCAAAGCTTCCTGGTAAGCCTTAAATCCACGCTAGGGTGTGCCGGCGCATCAGGCGGAGGCGTTAAGGGCGCCAACGAACCGAGCGCTTAGGCTCATCAAGAATCAAAGGAGAAAAACGAAAATGAGCATGACCGACCCCATCGCAGATATGCTTACGCGTGTGCGTAACGCTCATTCTGTCGGCAAGCCGACGGTTTCCATGCCGTCGAGCAAGAAACTCGTCGAGATCGCCCGCATCATGCAGGAAGAGGGCTACGTCCAGGGTTACGAAGTCATCGACGGCGAACCCCGCGCGACCCTCGAGATCACGCTGAAGTACGGCCCCAAGAAGGCCAAGACCATCCGTGGCATCAAGCGCATTTCCAAGCCGGGTCTGCGCATCTACGCCGGCAAGAACGACCTTCCGCGCGTTCTCGGCGGCCTCGGTACCGCAATCATCTCGACTAGCCAAGGCGTTATGACCGACCGCGACGCTCGCAACAAGGGCATCGGCGGCGAGGTTATCGCTTACATCTGGTAGGAAAGGAAGGCAAAGATATGTCGCGTATTGGCAAACAGCCCGTCGCCGTTCCTGCCAACGTCGAGGTGACCATCGACGGTCACAACTTGACGGTGAAGGGCCCGAAGGGCGAGCTGCATCGCAGCTTCAA
>CAKTSW010000233.1 GCA_934613165.1 uncultured Ellagibacter sp. | reverse complement strand
CTTAACGCAGTATGCTTCAATGGCCATTCTCATAAACCTCTCTGTCAGACTTTTCGCGCAGGAGCCTTTTCATGAGGGGCCTACGCTCAAACGTTCAAGATTATATACGATGGCCTGCGCTTTTAATCTATCGACTTTTACTCAACTAGATATTCTTTAACAACTCCATAACGAAATCGGTGTTTTGCTCGAGCTTCTTCGCGTCGACATTGGCAGCGACGTCATCTTCCTGACCGAAGTAGGCGGGCTTCAAGCCGTCCATTCCGACGAGGTGCATCGACTGGAACCCAAGCTTTGCAGCGACCGATGCGGAGCTTTCTCCCCATTCGATGTTCGCAGATCCCACATGGGCGCCCGAAGCCGAGCTCGCCTTCTTGATGAAGCGCTTCATGCGGGAAGATGCATGGCTCTTCTTAAGGATGCCCTCCGTCTCGATGAGCGACAAATCGCCCGCACCAAGCGCTTCGAGGTCGACGATCATCGCGCCGCGAAGTTCCTGCGCGTGCTCTGCCAAGAACGCCTTCATGCCGTTGTGCCCCGAAAGGTCCGATCCCAAGGCCACGAACCACACTTCCGTGGTGATGTCGGGGTTATGGAAGCGATAGATCTGCTCCATTTCCTGAGCGGGCGTGTGTTCGTTCTCGAGCGCGGCCATATCCTCGAATTCCTCACCGGAGCGCACGTTCGCATTGCCCATGGAAATACGCGAGAACGCGCCGCCGTTCCAGGTGCGGCCCGACTTCGGCTGCTCTTCTTCGCTACCGTACGAATCGTCGAAAGCGGGGTCCTCGTACTCGTCGCCCTCGTAGCCGTCGTCGTAGTCGGCATAACCGTCTTCGCCCGTCGACTCGAATTCGCTTTCCTCACGGAAGCTTTCCCAGCTGCCGCGCTCGGCACCGACCGAACGGGCATCGAAGGAGTCGTCGACGTCGAGCCACTCCTGCGGAGTCGATTCCTCTTCCTTCTTATGCTTGCCAAAATGGAACTTGTCGAAGAACTTGCGCACGCGCGACTTCGGCATCTCGACGTAGCCGGGACCCGCGAATGCGCCCGTTTCCGTGATCGCGCCTTCGTAATCGGAATCGTCGGCGTCGTCGACGTAGATCTCGTCGGGGTCGACGTTCTCGAACAGCTCCTCGTCGACCGGCGCGAACGACCCGGTGGCGCTTGCAGGGGCGAAGGTGCCGGCGGTGGCAAGGGTCACCGTGGCGTCGGCGGACACGCCTTCTTCACCATGCGATTTCTCGCCTTCACGGGTGATAGAGCCGGAAAGGGACGGGAGAGAGCTTCTCAGGGCCGTTTGCGCTTCAGACGACTTCCGCATCGAATCGCCTTGAGAAATCGGCTCAGACGGGCTTAGAATCGATGGGATTTGAGCACGGAGCCTGTTCGCGGCTTTGTTCTTCGGTTTCGAGGGATCCGCCAGCGGGGCACGCTGCTTCGTCAGCTCGGCGACGGGAGCAAGGTCCTCGTGCGTTTCGGCCGGAGCGGCCTCAGCCGCGCTTTTCGCGACTTCCGCGGTGATGGGCGCGACGAACGGCGCGACAGGGGCTTCGGTCTGCACCGCGGGCGAGGCAGGCGTCGGGTTGTCGCGAAGGTCGCTCACGTCGATCGGCGGCATGGCAGTGGTGGCGTACTGCTCGGTCGTCGCAACCTGAGGAACGTCAGCGGCCTGAACGCAGGAAGCATCCTTTTGCGCGAGCGATGCGTTCTGATCGCTTGCAGTCTTCGGCTCCTCGGGAAGCGGCGTGGCGTCGGCTTTCACCGCGGAAACGGTGATGGGCTCGTCGGCCGCAGGCTCGGCTGCAGCCACGTTCCACGACGGCATGGACCAGTCGGGGATGTCGGAAACCTTTTCCTCGGCGATCTTCTCTCGTTCCTGCGTGAACACGGAAAACACCTGGTCGGCTTCTTCGCCTTCGAACCCGGGCGCCTTGATTTCCCTGATGGAATCCCGCATGGCGGCGAGACGCTGCTCCGTTTCGGAAACGACGGCCTCGTTCGCCTCCTTGAAATGGACCGCGCTCTCGCTTACCGCGGCGTCGAGCGCGTCGGCGTAACGGGAACGGTGCACGGGCTTGCCGTCGTCCTTCGGCTTCTTCGCGTTCTGCTGGGCGCGGACGAACCAATCCGGAACGCCGCCCGACGCGGGCTTCTCTTCGACGGGAGCAGGAATGGGAGCCTGCTCGGCCTCGACGGCCGGCTCGGCCGATGCAAGGTCGTCGGGCGCGGGCATGGTTTCCGGCGTGATGCGGATTTCCGTCGCGGCGGCAGGCACGTTCTTTTCGAGATAACCCTCGATCGGGGAGCTATCGGCAGCGCGAGCGGCGTCGGCGACGCGCTTTTCGGCCGCGGCGGCCTGCTCGGCGATCTTTTCCTGAACCGCCTGGGCGGCGTCGGCGACGCGCGGCGCGAACGCCTCGCGGGTTTCCTCGCGGAATTGGCGCATATCGGCTTCACTCGGCGTTCCGACCGGCTTGTCCTTTGCCTGCGCGAGGTTCCCCGAAATGTCGAACGACGCTGCGGCGCCGGCGACGGGTTTGCCGGAAAGAGCCGCGACCGCGGCCTTCGCCTGCGCAAGGCGCGCCTCGGCCGAAGAGGCCGGAGTGGTCGGCACGTCGTAGGTCACCTGCACGCCGTCGGGGATGAGGCCCTCACTGCGCGCGGCCTCTTCGCCATGGACGATCGGCGAGGCGCCCTCATCACCGGTGACGGAAGAGGGGCGGCCGACGCGGGAAGCAGCTTCCATGAGAACCGCGACGCCGGAAGCATTGCAGTTCGCGCCGGCGTTGTAAGAGGCCAGGCGATGGACGATGGCCGAGATGAAGGGCAGAACGGCGAACACGAGCGCGATGACAAGAATAACGGAAACAATGACGGGTGCCGCACCTGCAGCTTCGCCAAGCGCGATCGTCTTGATGAGGAGCAAAATCGGCACAAGCACCGTGCAGCCGAGCGAAACGAGCTTCAGAATGGGAAGAAGCCCAAGCGCCGGGCCGTTCAGCTCGGCACGAACCTTCCCGCTGTCGTAATGCGACACGAGCACGACCTTGCGATGGCGCGACGAGGTGTCGCCGCCTTCCTGCTCGGGCTCGTACTTGGCAACGACGTTCTGGCTGATGCCCTTGCCGAACAAGCTCGACAAGACCGGCTTGTCGAGCGCCTCGAGGATCTGGAGGGCAGCGCCGACGACCGCGCCGATGACGGCTACCACGCCAGCCGCCGGAACGGCGATGCCGATAACCGCGCACACGATGAGCAGCGCGCCGCAGATTATCGACGCCATTTCCGGGTTGGAGGTCGCCGTGA
Source organism: uncultured Ellagibacter sp. (assembly GCA_934613165.1). Taxonomy (GTDB): domain Bacteria; phylum Actinomycetota; class Coriobacteriia; order Coriobacteriales; family Eggerthellaceae; genus Ellagibacter. The sequence continues at coordinate 207 of CAKTSW010000233.1, read as the reverse complement.
AGTCCTCGACCGAAGTCGACAGGCCCGCTTCCTTCTGCATGAATTCCGTGATGTAAAGAGCCGCCTGCTGCTCCTCTTCGGTGCCGGCGGGGCGAGGACCGATTTCCTCAGAGAGATATGACACGTGGTCGATGATATTCGGCATTGCTTGCGCCTTTCGCTTTCCGTTCGTTGCAAGGCATATATGCTTCGAATTATATGCTATTT
>CAKTSW010000232.1 GCA_934613165.1 uncultured Ellagibacter sp. | reverse complement strand
TCGTGACGAGCATTCCCGAAAATAATTCAGGACTCACGATAAGCCCCCTTCTCCATTGTTGGCTGGAAAACCTTCTGCCCGCTGCTAGCGATTAAGCTTGCGAATCCACTATAGGACCATATTTTGTTCATGTCTCTTTCCTGCCGTTGATGATTTCGCACGAGTCGTTCAAAGCTTGCAACGATGACGAATGCGCATAGTTCGCGTAGAGACTGCAAGCGTTTTTGCGTCGGCGTGTCTGTATCGTAGAGGCCGATCCGGATGCGATTCAGAAGCAAATTGAGGGAGTTCCACTTAGCCGGAGGAGGGGAAGATGCGCTACTGCTGTATGAATTGCGGCAAATGCTCGGGCACGGTGCGCTCGTCGATCGATGCAGGCACGTGCCCCATATGCGGGTACGCGAACTCAGCAGACGCGGGTACATGTGAAGCGTGCGGCAGGCCCCTCCCGACGACTCCGGGTAATTCTCTCAAGGCTTCGGTTGCAAGCGACTTCGAAAAATGTAAGTCATCGGGGTGAAGCGCCGGACGAAGAGACGAGCGAAGGGAAAGGGGAAACAAATGGCAAAAGAGTTCAAGACTATCAGCCACGATAAACCGTGGCGCTACGAAACCGAAGACGGTCTTACTTGCACGCGCGGGAGCGCTTGGTCGGGCCCTGGATGCCATCTTGGGTGCGGTGTTCTTCTGTACACAGACAGGGACGGCAAGCTTGTGAAGGTCGAAGGAGACCCGGAGAATCCTTTCAACAAGGGCCGCCTGTGCGTTCGCTGCCTTGATGCGATGGAGGCGGTATATCACAAAGACCGCCTGACTACGCCCATGAAGCGTGACCCGTCGAAACGCGGCAAGGACGAGTGGGAGCCTATCACATGGGATGAAGCCTATGACATGATTTACGAGAAGTTCAACGGCTTTCGTGAAAAGTATGGCCCTGAGTCCGTTGCGTTCTTTCAGGGGACGGGACGCGACATCGCACCGTGGATCACGCGTTTCGCTTGGTCTTTCGGTAGCCCGAACAACGTGTTCGGCATGTCGGGCAACTCCTGCTATGGTCCGCGCGTCGCAGGCGCGATGTGCGTAACGGGGTCGTTCTGGGTTGGCGACTATTCCCAGCAGTTCGTCGATCGTTATGACGATCCGAATTGGAAAGTCCCCGAGGTAATCGTGGTGTGGGGCAACAACCCCCTGAAGTCGAACTCTGATGGTCTGTACGGCCACTGGGTCGTCGATTGCATGAAGCGCGGCTCGAAGATCATCACCGTCGACCCTCGACGTATCTGGCTAGCGAACAAGGCGGAAGTGCATCTGCCCATCCGGCCAGGCACCGATGCCGCTATGGCGCTCGGCATGCTCAACGTCATCATCGGCGAAGAGCTTTACGACCACGAGTTCGTCGACTGCTGGTGCTATGGTTTCGACGAGCTGGCGGAGCACGTGAAAGAATGGACTCCTGAACGAGTTGGCGAAACGTGTTGGTGCGACCCCGAAGACATTCGCAGGGCCGCTCGCGTCATCGCCGCCGCTGACGGATGCGTCTTCCAGTGGGGCGTTGCGGTCGACATGCAGAAGAACGCCGTCGCTGCGGGCCATGCCATCACCTGCATCCAAGCCATCACCGCAAACGTCGACAACCCTGGCGGTATGATCTGCCCTGACTACATCCTCATGTACTTCAGTGGCTGGGGCCGTGAGCTTCTCGACCCCGAGAAGCGCGCGAACCGCATCGGCGACTCGAAGTTCCCCATGGTGGCCGATGCCTATTCGAAGGCGGATGCGGACGAGGTGTACCACTGCATCATGACAGGCAAGAACGAAAAGGGCGAGGATCATCCGATGAAGGGAGCATGGATTCAGACCACGAACTTCCTCGTGAACACTGCTCCCGACCCCGAATACCTCATTGAAGCGTTCCATAAGCTTGAGTTCGTCGCCGCAATCGACATGTTCATGACTCCAACCATCATGGAGCTCGCCGACGTGGTTCTTCCTGCTGCGTCATTCCCGGAGCGTCAGGGCATCCGCATCGGAGACGGCGTGCAGCGCGCAGAAACCATCAACCGGGCGGTCGATCGTCGAGGTGAGGGTATCGACGTGCGCTCCGACATGCAGGTCAATCGTGAGTTAGGCAAGCGATTCCGTCCGGAAGCTTACCCGTGGGACAACGAGGAGGACATGTTCTCGTCCATCTTCTCCGAAACGGGCATGAGTTTCGAAGAGGTGCGCGAGAAGGCGCCGGTGTATCTGCCGTTCGAGTATTACAAGTACAAGACGGGCAAGTTGCGCGCTGACGGGCAGCCGGGCTTCAACACCCGCACTGGTCGCATCGAGTTGTGGTGCACGCTGTACAACGGCTACGGGCTTGATCCGCTTCCCGTTTACGAGGAGCCAATGCATAGCCCTGTTCGCACGCCAGACGAGTTCGAGAAGTATCCGGTCGTCTTGACCACGGGCTCCCGCAACTGGTCGCTGTTCCATTCGGAGCATCGGCAAATCCCGCGCATGCGCGCGTTGCACCCCGATCCGACCGTTCTGGTTCCGACCGACATTGCGGAGAGATTCAAGATCAAGACCGGCGAATGGGTCGTTCTCCGCAACCAGTTCGGCAAATGCAAGCGCAAGGTTGTTGTTGACGACACTATGGCGCCCGGCATCGCATCGACAGACCATGGTTGGTGGTTCCCGGAGTCCGAAGGGCGTTCCGAAGAAGACGGTTTGTTCGGCGCACTCGAGTATAACTGCAACATGCTGTTCAAGTTCGACCAGGGAAAATCGGGCTTCGGCTGCGACTACAAGAACATGCTCGTCACTATTGACAAGATCGAGGAGGAGTAGCCATGACTTTGGGAATCCTGGTCGATTACGAGTTCTGCACCGGTTGTCACACCTGCGAGATAGCGTGCGCCGTCTCGCACGACCTCCCCAACGATCGGGCTGGCGTCGTGGTTCACCACGAAGGCGCATGGGAAATTTCTAAGGGGAAGTGGCAAGACGCCTACCTGCCCGTATTCACCGATGCGTGCGACCAATGCGCGGAAAACACCGCAGCGCATGATGGGGTCCCCATGTGCGTCCATCATTGCCAGGCGGACATTCTGCGAATGGGCGATGTCGAAGACCTCGCGAAAGAGCTCGTTAAGAAACCGAAGCAGCTGCTTTACGCTCTTGCGTAGCCTTTGATTTGCGGTCCGCAGAACTTCCCTCCAGCAAGCGGATTGCGAATGGCGTGGCTGTGTGGCGGCGGAAGCCGCGCTGATAACTATGCAATATCTTGGGCATCGTTGCGCAATATGTAACGATGCCCGATCCCTACGGCATCTACACTCGCTGTAGGGGGAATCGCATGGGGATGCGATTACGGGGGGCGAGAGGGTTTCGCCCTTCCATGGAGAAAGGGGATTCGATGGCTGACTGCGCTGCGCCTCAGCCGCGCTCATTCACTGCGAAGCAAGCTGCGGGTTTTGCTCTCGCCGTTCTATCGGTTGCCGTATCGTTTTTTGCTCCCGGGACTGCCGAGCTCACCCATGAGG
>CAKTSW010000231.1 GCA_934613165.1 uncultured Ellagibacter sp. | reverse complement strand
GAAATGGCAATCTCTACCGCCGATTTCAAGAATGGCATGTGCATCGAGTACAACAACAAGCTGTGGACCATCGCCGAGTTCCAGCATGTGAAGCCGGGCAAGGGCGGCGCGTTCGTGCGCACCAAGCTTCGCGACATCAAGACGGGCCGCGTCGTCGACTACACGTTCAACTCCGGCACCAAGTTCGACTCCGTGCGTCTTGAGACCAAGAAGATGCAGTACCTCTACAACGACGGCGCCGACTTCAACTTCATGGACCCGGTCTCCTTCGAGCAGATGGCCATCCCCGAGGACGTCGTGGGCGAGCAGGCCAAGTGGCTGAAGGAAAACGACGAGGTCAGCCTGCTGTACGCCGGCGACGAGCTCATCTCCATCGAGCCGCAGATGTTCGTCGAGCTTGAAGTCACCGAGACCGAGCCGGGCTTCAAGGGCGACACCGTTCAGGGTTCCACCAAGCCGGCAACCCTCGAAACCGGCGCTACCATCCAGGTTCCGATGTTCGTGAACATCGGCGACATCCTGCAGGTGGACACCCGCGACGGCCGCTTCGTGAAGCGCATGTAAGCCGCGCGGATTCATTTTCCGAAAAAGTAAGCGGGCCCGACGGCATCTGCCACCGGGCCCGCTTCGCGTTATCGTCCAAATCGCTCGATTCCTGGCAAAAACAGGACGATTCGCATACGCGGCTACAGCACCACCATATCGTGCGTCGATTGGGTGAACACCTCGTAGCCCGTTTCGGTGATGACGCCGAAGTCCTCGAGCCGCATACCGAAATCGCCCGGCAGGTACACGCCCGGCTCGACCGTGACCACGTTGCCGGCAACAAGCGGCGCGCCGTTGCGCGGCGAGAGCAGCGGCTCCTCGTGGATGTCGATTCCCACGCCGTGCCCCAGGCTGTGGCCCATCTTCCCCGCGAAGCCATGCTCGGCCAGCACATGCTCGGCCAGCTCGTGCGCCTCCTTGCCCGTCATGCCGGGCTTGAGCGCCGCCTCGACCTGCTCGTTCGCGTCGCGGATGGCGGCATATCCGTCCTTGAGCCTTTGGCTTGGCTGGCCCAGGAACACCGTGCGCGTCATGTCGGAGCAGTACCCCTGCGCCCGCGCGCCGAAGTCCATCACGACGCACTGCCCGCTTTCGAGCTTCGTCCGCCCCGGCACCGCGTGAGGGCTCGCCCCGTTTTCACCGCACGCGACGATCGACGGGAACGCAAGGCCGCAGGCCCCATGGCGAACCATGAAGTCTTCGAGCTCGATTTGCACCTCACGTTCGGTCATCCCCGCCTTCATGAAGCCGATGATGTGGGAAAACGCCGCATCGGTGATGGCCTGCGCGGCCTTTAGGCGAACGATCTCTCCCGCGTCCTTCACCCCGCGCAGCTTCACGATGAAGTTCGACGTCTCCTTGAGCGTGGCGTGGACGTGCATATGCGAGAAAGCCGATTCGAGCGAGCGGAAGCCCGCGAGCGTCATGGAGTCCTCGATGCCGAGCACGCGCCCCGCACCTTCCGGCTCGCCCGCGAGCAGGCGCTGCGCCGCGAACTTCGCGTGCGGCGCCCGCTCGGAGTCGACCGAAATCGCCCCTCCCTGCGCCGCCGCAGCCTTCTCGCACGCCTCGCTGTAGCGCGAATCGGTGTGGAGCACCGCACCCGTGGCGGTGACGAGGAGCGCGTGCGCGCTTTCCTCGTCGAACACGCCGTCGAAGGCGGAAAGCCAGTGAATGTTCGACGTGTCGCGCACGTAGAATGCGTCGATTCCCGCGTCGGCCGCAGCGGACCGAAGCGTGTTTATCCTGTTCAAGCTTGTGTTTCCCATACGTGCCCCCTATGCGGGCGGGCGCCCCGAAGAGCGCCCGCAGCGGTTTGCTAAGTTATTTCAACGGCGCGGCGATAATCTGGCCCGCCGGGTAACGGCCTTCGTACCCTTCGCCCAAGCGCTCGCGCGGCCCTTCGAGCAAAAGGTCGACGGCGTCGCAATAGCCCTTGAAGCCGCGGCCCTTCACCTGTGCCACGCACGCCGGCGCGATGACCGAAACATGGCGGAACGCCTCGCGGGAATCGACGTCGGAGATGTGCACCTCGACGCACGGCGTGTCGATGCCGCCCACCGCGTCGCGCAGCGCGTAGGAATAGTGCGTGTGCGCGCCCGGATTGTAGACGATGCCGTCGTAGGCAGTGTGCGCCTCGTGAATCTTGTCGATAAGCGCGCCCTCGTGGTTCGACTGGAAGCAATCCACCAGAACGCCCTTCGACTCGCCGTATCCGACCACGAGCGCTTCGAGGTCGGCAAGCGTGTCGTGCCCGTACACGTCGGGCTCGCGCACCCCGAGCATGTCGAGGTTCGGACCGTTGACCAGCAGAAACTTCATCATCTACTCCTTCGAGCGGGCCCAGGCCCGCAGATGTTCCAAAATAACGTCGTCGGCGACCTCGCGAAGCTCCCACCGCCCGATATCAAGCGGCAGCACGAACTTCACCACCCCGCCGCGCACCTTCTTGTCGCGCTTCATGACGGCGAGCATGTCCTCGGGGCTGGCCGACCAGTCAAGCGCCGGCAGCCCGAGCTTGTCGAGCAGGTCGTCCTGCGCGCGCACCACGTCGAGCGGCGTGCCCGCGATCGCCGCGCCCAAACGCGCCGCGAAGCGCATGCCCTCGGCGACGGCGGCGCCGTGCGAGTACACGCCGTAGCCAGCAAGCGACTCAACCGCATGCCCCAACGTGTGCCCGTAGTTCAGGCATTCGCGCACGCCGCGGCTTTCGGTTTTGTCCTCGGCGACGACGTTCGCCTTGAACACGACGGACCGAGCGATCGCCTCCGCCGTGACGTCGTGGTCGCGGGAAGCGAGCGCGTTCGCGTTGTCGAAAAGCCAGAAGAAGAACTCGTCGGAATCGATGACCGCCGATTTCGCGATCTCGCCGCAGCCGCACGCCCATTCGCGCTCAGGCAACGTCGAAAGCGCCTTGGTCGAGGCGCACACGTATGCCGGCTGCTTGAACGTTCCCACGAGGTTCTTCCCCGCTTCGAGGTTCACGCCGGTCTTGCCGCCCACCGACGAGTCGACCATCGCGAGAAGCGAGGTCGGCGCTTGCACGACGGTGATGCCGCGCATGTAGGTGGACGCCGTGAACCCTGCAAGGTCGCCGACAACGCCGCCGCCGAGCGCCACGACCGCGCAGTCGCGGCCCAGGCGCAAGCTCGCCATCGCCTCCCACACCTCGCCCGCGATTTCGAGCGATTTCGTGTTCTCACCTGCGGGAACGACGATGTCGCTCACGTGGTACCCGGCCTCGGTCAGCGAACGCTTCGCCTCGTCGAGGTACAGCGGCGCCACGTTCGTGTCGGAGATGACCAGGACGCGCGGCGCTGTCGCCGTGGCGTCGACCTTACGTAGATACGCGCCGAGCCCGTCGAGCACGTCGGCGCCGATGCGCACGTCGTAGGGTTTCTCGCCGGGGATGTTCACGATCACTTTCGTCGCTGGCATAGCACGCCTTCCTTCTCAAGCACTCGCTGCACCTCGCGCGCGATGCGCGGGACGCT
>CAKTSW010000230.1 GCA_934613165.1 uncultured Ellagibacter sp. | reverse complement strand
GAGCGCGTCGCTTTGGCCGACTCGTTCACGGCGCTCGACTACATGTTCGGCAAGATGCAGTGGATCTTGGACGGGCTGCAAACCTACCCTGACAAGATGGAGCACAACCTGTGGCGCACCCGCGGCCTCATCTTCTCCTCGAAGGTGCTGCTCGCGCTCGTGCAAACCGGCATCACGCGCGAAGACGCCTACGTCATCGTGCAGCGCAACGCCATGAAGGTGTGGGAAGACATCCAGAACGCCGTTTCCGGCCCCACGTACCGCGAGCGCCTGGAAGCCGACCCCGAGGCGAAGCTCTCCAAGGAAACCCTCGATGAGATCTTCGATCCGTGGGATTTCCTCACGCGCAAAGACGTCGTCTTCGAGCGTCTGGAGAAGCTGGAATTCTAGCCTGATCTGCGTAAAATGAAGAGCCCTGGAACCTCAGCAGATGCGAAGTTCCAGGGCTCTTCCGTGCTCTGGAACCCTTCGTGCGCGTCAGGCGCTATTTGACCGGCTGCCACACGCGCACGTTGCAGTACTGCTGCGTGTCGCCGGCGATGGAGGTGTAGTTGATGTTCGAGTACGTGACGAGCCTGTCGACCGACCCTGTCGATGCGAGGTAATCGCCGAAACTCGGCGCGCCGCTTTTCACCTCGAGCATGAAGTACTGTTTGCTCGAAGGGTCGAACCCGCACACGTTGTACGAATCCTTCACGATGATCCATTTCCCGCACCATGCGGGAGGCGCGGTGGGCGTGACCGCGTGGCGGAACCAGGGAACGTTGCTGTACCCGGAATTCCCCAAATCGTTTGCGACGGGTTCGGTCTCGCTCGCTGGTATATAGGTCCCTAAGTTCGCGATGCCGTCGCCGTAGTTGTAGATTGCCTCGAAGGAGAACAGAAGCCCCGTGTCCCCGCACCCGGCTTCCAACGGCTTCATCGACGAGGGAAGGACGATCGAGTCGACGACGTCGCCCGTCTGCGCGTCGATGCGCACGATGGCGTAGCGCGTTCCGGAAGAAGCGGTGCGCGGCGTGATGACCACCGAGTCGCCTGCCGAGTAAGGCTGTGTGCACATGCGGCCGTTCGAGGTGTAGACGTCCTCGGCGTCGTCCGCCCCGAAGCGCACGCGCGCAAGGCGCGACGGCTGCGAGCTCTTCGAGCCGTTCTTGTTGGGGAGGACCTGCCAAAACGCGTAGCTTCCCGCCGCGGCGAGGGTCGGCGTCTCGAAGTCGGACGATCCCTCTTCGGCAAGCGACGGCGTGCCGGCCTCGCCGTTTGAAAGCGCGGCACTGTAGATGCGCCACGTGCCGTCGAGGATGTTCGCCTCCGTCCAGACAAGGCCCTTCTCGCAGGCGCGCACGTCGTAAATCTCGAACCCTTCGTCCTGCCCGACCGCCTGCGAAACCGCCGTCGTCTTCGTGCCGTTCGAAAGCGTAAGGAGCGTGACCTTCGTCAGAGGTTTCGAGCCCTCGGTCGGGACGAGGCACGCGGCGTACGTGCTGTCGCTCGCCCAGACGAGCGTGCCGTAAGGAAGCTCGTAGCTGCCCGAAAGGCCCATCACCGTGCTTGAGTCCTCGATTTCGGTGAAGTCGCCCGGTGTTGCGGCGGAAGCGCTGGTCACCGCGCTTTTCGGGACCGCGAGCACGTTGAATGCGGGCTCGTCCTTCTTGGAGAAGGCGCCCGTTCCCGCCCCGATGCCGACGCCCGCGGCGGCGAGCACCCCGACGCCTATGGCCCCGTACAAGAAGTGCCTGCGGGTAAGCAGCATCTCGCCTTTTCCCGAAGCGGGCGCGCTCGTCGCTGCGGACGTTCTTGCGTGCGTGGCCTGTCGCGCGTGCACCTGGGCTTTCTGCCTGGTGGAGGCGCGACGGTGCGAGGGCGCCGCGCGCTTCTGCGGGTTCATTTTTCCGGGTATGGGGCGTTTCGTTGGCATGGTGTTTATTGTGTCATTTCCCCCTGAAAGGGAAGCGTTGTCGAAGCCAAACGCTACAATAAACTCAAAGACGATGCTCGCAACTCTGCCCTGTTTTGCATCGGGCGGAATCGCGGCCTGCAAAGGCGAACGCCCGTCGGGCCGCAGGGCATCCGAGTGTTAGGAGACGTCAATGAACAACAACGAAACGCGACGCATTCTTCTCGTCGAAGACGAAAAAGCGATTCGCGATGCCGTGGCGGCGTATCTCGAACGCGAAAACTACTGGGTAACCGCCGTCGGCGACGGGCAGGAAGCCCTCGAGGAATTTCAGAAACATCACTTCGACCTGGTCATCTTGGACCTCATGCTTCCGCGCGTCCCCGGCGAGCGCGTCTGCCGCGCCATCCGCGACAACTCCGACGTGCCCATCATCATGCTCACGGCGAAGGGCGAAGTCGAGGACCGCATCATCGGCCTGGAGCTCGGCGCCGACGACTACCTGGTGAAGCCCTTCAGTCCCCGCGAGCTCGTCGCCCGCGTGCGCGCGCTTCTGCGCCGCGTCCACGCCGACTCCGAGCCGCAGCGCGAGGTCCTCGAGTTCGGCGACCTCACCATCGACGTTTCGGGCCACAAGGTTCTCGTCAAGGGCGAGGAAGTCGACCTCACGGCAAGCGAGTTCAAGCTTCTCACCACGCTTTCCCGCTACCCGGGTCGCGTGTACTCGCGCATGGAACTCGTGGAAAAGGTGCTCGGCTACGACTTCGAGGGCTACGAGCGCACCATCGACTCGCATGTGAAGAATCTCCGTGCGAAGATCGGCGACAACCCGCGCAACCCCAAGTGGCTGCACACCGTCCACGGCGTCGGCTACCGTTTCGAGGACCCGACCAAACAGAACCAATAGGTTGCGGGTGACCCGTGAACGAACAACGCGAACACCATAACGGTCCGGCGTCGAAAGAGACGCCGGGCACCTCGGGGAATGCGGGCGGCGATGCTGCCCGCATTCGCGTAGCTGCGCCCGAAACCGAGAGCGCGCAGGAAAACCGCTGCTGCCAGGGCACGCCGGCGCGCAAGGAGCGCAAGCGCAAGTTCGGGTGGGCGAACTTCACCTACACGACGCGCGTCACGCTCGCCTTCGCGCTCATCGCCGCCATGACCGGCCTCGTCGCCATCGGCGTCGTCTCGTTCGTGTGGGAGCAGCACTTCCAAACCTACACCGCGAGCAACATGGAAGACCTCGCCCAAACGACCGCCGACCGCATCGAGGAGCGCCTCGCCGCTGACGACACGCTCACCATCAAGAGCTCGGCGGCGCTCAAGCCCGTCGAGGCGGCGCTCGAGGTCACGCCGGGAATCGCCATCAAAGTGGTCGACGAGAACGACGTCGCCGTGTTCGATTCCTCGAACCGCATCACCCAAACCGACTCGGGCGCCACGGTAGTCGGTTCGTTCGAGCCGAAAGACGCCTCCCAGGTCGCGCGCGCGAAGATCGTGGTCGACGACCGGGTCGTGGGCTCGGTGCGCATCTGGGTCTACGGGTCCGACACGCTCATGCGCGGCCCCGACCAGGAATTCCGCGAGAACTCCTACCAGGCCATGCTCTTCGCGTCGCTCGTCGCCATCGTGCTCGCCTCGTGCATCGGCTTT
>CAKTSW010000229.1 GCA_934613165.1 uncultured Ellagibacter sp. | reverse complement strand
GCATGGGTACGCCCTGCGTCTGCGGCGTCGAGGCACTCAAGATCGACGCGGAGAAGAAGCAGGCCACGCTCACCGGTACCGACATCGTCATCCGCGAGGGCGACATGATCTCGCTCGACGGCACCTCCGGCATCGTCGTGCTGGGCGCCGTCGACCTCGTCATGCCCGAGCTCACCGGCGACCTCGACACCATCCTCGAGTGGGCCGACGAGTTCCGCACCCTCGGTGTGCGCGCGAACGCCGACAACCCCGAAGACGCCAAGCTCTCCCGCGACTTCGGCGCGTCCGGCATCGGCCTGTGCCGCACCGAGCACATGTTCCTCGGCGACCGCAAGCAGATCATCCAGACGTTCATCCTGAACGACGACGAGGCCGTCCGCGAAAAGGCCGTCGGCGAGCTCTTCGAGGCCCAGACCGGCGACTTCTACGGCATGTTCAAGGAAATGGACGGGCTGCCGGTCATCGTGCGCCTGCTCGACCCGCCCCTGCACGAGTTCCTCGAGAGCCCGCGCGCGCTCGACGTCGAGATCGCCCGTCTCGAGGCCACCGGCGGCGACAAGAAGGTCATCGCTGAGAAGCGCATGCTCATGGAGCAGATCGACGGCTTCGCCGAGCAGAACCCGATGCTGGGCCTGCGCGGCTGCCGCCTCGGCATCGTGTACCCCATCCTTCCCGAAATGCAGGTGCGCGCCATCGCGACCGCGGCTGCGAAGCTCAAGAAGGAAGGCCTCGACCCGCAGCCTGAGATCATGATCCCGCTCGTGTCGGTCACCCCCGAGCTCGAGAAGCTTCGCGGCGTCGCCGAGAAGGTCATCGCCGAGGTCGCCGAGGAAGAGGGCGTGGAGCTCTCCATCAAGATCGGCACCATGATCGAGCTCCCGCGCGCCGCCGTCACCGCGGACGAGATCGCGACGCAGGCCGACTTCTTCTCGTTCGGCACCAACGACCTCACCCAGACGACGTTCGGCTTCAGCCGCGACGACGTCGAGGCCGAGTTCGTCCCGCAGTACCTGAACGAGCACCTGCTTCCGTACAACCCGTTCGCGACGATCGACCCGGGCGTCGCCAAGCTCGTGAAGATGGGCGTTGAGCTGGGGCATGAGGGCAATCCCGACCTTGTTTGCGGCGTGTGCGGCGAACATGGCGGCGACCCCGACTCCATCCACACGTTCAACAAGATCGGTCTCGACTACGTGAGCTGCTCGCCGTACCGCGTGCCGGTGGCTCGCCTTGCCGCCGCCCAGGCGGCGCTCGAAGCCGAATAGGCTTCGCCACCAGGTTAAAGGGGAGGGGTCGGACGCCCGATGCGGCGGCCGGCCCCTTTTATGCGTTATCAAGGAAGGGAAACCATGCAACGCACGAAAATCGCGCAGCTGTACGCCGACGCCGAGGGGTTCGGCGGCAAGAACGTGACCGTGGCGGGTTGGGCCCGCTCGGTCCGCGACATGAAGAACTTCGGCTTCGTCACGTTGAACGACGGCAGCTGCTTCAAGGACCTGCAGGTCGTCATGAGCCGCGACACGCTCGCGAACTACGACGAGATTGCCGCCCAGAACGTCTCCGCGGCGCTCATCTGCAAGGGCACGCTGAAGCTCACGCCCGAAGCGCAGCAGCCCTTCGAGCTCACCGCAGCCGAAATCGAGGTCGAGGGCACCTCCGCCCCCGACTACCCGCTGCAGAAGAAGCGCGCGACGGTGGAATTCCTCCGCACCCAGCAGCATCTCCGCCCGCGCACCAACCTGTTCCGCGCGGTGTTCCGCATCCGCAGCGAGGCGGCGGCGGCCATCCATTCGTTCTTCCACGACCGCGGGTTCGTATACGTGAACACCCCCGTCATTACCGCCTCCGACTGCGAGGGCGCCGGCGAGATGCTCCGCGTGACCACGCTCGATCTGGCGAACGTCCCGCGCGTCGATGCGAAGGCGGCCGCCGCGAGCGAGGGCAGACTTTCCGAAGGCGACGTCGATTGGAGCCGCGACTTCTTCGGCGAGCCGGCGAGCCTTACCGTGTCCGGCCAGCTCAACGCCGAGAACTTCGCCATGGCGTTCGGGGACGTGTACACCTTCGGCCCGACGTTCCGCGCCGAAAATTCCAACACCAAGCGCCATGCGGCCGAGTTCTGGATGGTCGAGCCCGAAATCGCCTTCGCCGATCTCGAAGACGACATGAACCTCGCCGAGGACATGCTGAAATCGGTCATCAAGCGCGTGATGGACGTGTGCCCCGACGAGCTTTCGATGCTCAACAAGTTCGTCGACAAGGGGCTCGTCGACCGCTTGACGCACGTGGCGAACTCCGACTTCGCGCGCGTCACCTACACTGACGCCGTTTCCATCCTCGAGGAGGCCGTCGCCGCGGGCCACAAGTTCGAGTATCCGGTGAGCTGGGGCATCGACCTTCAGACCGAGCACGAGCGCTTCCTCACCGAAGAGCATTTCAAGCGCCCCACCTTCGTCACCGACTACCCGGCGGAAATCAAGGCGTTCTACATGCGCATGAATGACGACGGCAAGACCGTCGCGGCCGCCGACTGCCTCGTTCCCGGCATCGGCGAGATCATCGGCGGGTCGCAGCGCGAGGAGCGCCTCGACGTGCTCGAGCGCCGCATCAACGAGCTCGGCATGGATCCGTCGCAGTACAAGTACTACTGCGACCTGCGTCGTTACGGCAGCTGCAAGCACGCCGGCTTCGGCCTTGGGTTCGAGCGCCTCGTCATGTACCTGACCGGCGTGCAGAACATCCGCGACGTCATCCCGCATCCGCGTACCGTCGGCAACGCCGAGTTCTAAGCGCGCCATCGAAGCGAAAGACAAACCATGAACCTCCACCTCAGCCTCAACGACCTGCCGCGCAGCGTCTCGCTTATGCGAGCGCCGGACGGGTCGGCCGTCTTCATCTACCTCGACGAGCGGGCGCTCCCGCTTGAAGTGCGCTTCGAGGAGACGGGGGACTGGCACGAGGTGGTTCGCGCGGTGAAGGCCCTCGCGGTTCGCGGCGCGCCTGCCATCGGCGCCGCCGGGGCCGCCGCCGTGGCGCTCTGGGCGGTGAACGAGGGCGCCGCCCGCGCGGTTTCGTGCGGGTGCGCCGAGGAGGGCGACCGCTTCCTGGAGGCGCTCGGTCCCGTAGCCGACGAAATCGCCGCCGCGCGCCCCACGGCGGTGAACCTCGCCTGGGCGGTCGACCGCATGTGGGCGGTCGCCCGGCGCGAAATCGCCGAGGGGGCGGGTGCGCACGCGGCGGCGGACGCGCTTTTCGACGAGGTGCTGCGCATCGAGGAGGAGGACGAGGCCGTGAACCGGGCCATCGGCGCCGCAGGGGCGCCTCTCTTCCCCGAGGGTGCGCGCGTGCTCACCCACTGCAACGCCGGGAGCCTTGCGACCGTGTTCTACGGCACGGCGCTCGGGTGCATCTACTCGGCTGCCGAGCAGGGGAAGGTGAAGCGCGTCTTCGCCGACGAGACGCGTCCTTTGGGGCAGGGCGCGCGCCTTACGAGCTGGGAGCTCGCCCGCGCCGGCGTGCCCGTCACCGTCATCTGCGACAACATGGCGGCAAGCCT
>CAKTSW010000228.1 GCA_934613165.1 uncultured Ellagibacter sp. | reverse complement strand
CGACGAGTACATAAGCCTCATCGGGCCGAAAATCGGCACCGACTTCATCGCCATCGGCCGCGCCCTCATGACGCCCGAAATCCGCGCGAAGCTCATCGATCTGAAAGACTTCGAATATGCCGACCCCGGGTTCGATTACCCGAAGTGGAAGCTCGATGTCGTGAACAAACTGAAAAACGTGCAGATAGAAGCCCTGTTGAGGTAGGAAAAGGCGGCAGATGGAAGCGCATGGAAAGCTGTCCGCATGGCGGCGTGACGTCGTGTTCGCGAACCTGATTCTAACCTGCTTCGCCCTGGCGCTGCTTTCCACAGCGCTGAACACAGCCCTTCCGCAGCTCACGGCCGACCTCGGCGTCTCCGCCGATCGCGGACAGCTTGTCGTGAGCGGCTACGCCCTAATCCTGGCCGTGTTCATGCCGCTTTCCGCCTTCCTGGTAACCCGCTTCCCCACCAAGCCTCTGTACTGCCTCGCGGTGGGACTGTTCGCCGCCTCCGTCGCGACCAGCGCCTTAGCGCCCGGCTTCTGGCCCCTTATGGCGGCGCGGCTTGTACAAGCCTGCGCGAACGCCCTCGTGTCGAACCTGACACAGGTTTCCATCCTCTCGCTGTTCCCCGAAGGTCAGCGCGGGCGACGCATGGGCTGGTTCGGGTTCACCCAAGGTGCAGCCCCCGTCATCGCGCCTGCGTTCGGGGGCTTCGTCACCGACGCCTTCGGGTGGCGGGCGGTGTTCTGGTTCGTCTTCGCGCTGGCCTTGGCGAGCTTCGTCCTCGCTGTGGCGGCCATGGGAAACATCCTCGACAGCCACCCGAAGAGCTTCGATGTCCCGAGCTTCGTCCTGAGCGCCTTCGCCGTCGGCGGGATTTCCCTCGGGCTTGGAGGGCTCGTCTCCCTTCAAGCGCACGGCGCGACCCCCGCAGCCGAACTCGCGATCGGGTTCGCCGCCGCAGCCGCGTTCACCCTGCGCCAGGGAAAGCTGCCCGAGCCGTTCCTCAAGATCCAGCTCCTCGGACGACCGCACTACCGCACCGCGGTCATCGCAAGCATGGCGGCGTACTTCGTTTCCATGGGATCGTCGGTGGTGTTCCCCCTGCACCTTCAGACGACGCTGGGGCTCTCTGCCAGCGCTTCGGCCGCCGCCGTGCTGCCGGGCGCCGTCTGCATGGCGCTCATCAGCCCGGTTGCGGGGAAGGTGCTCGACAAGCACGGAATCAGGCTCCTCGCCATCGCCTCAGTCGTTGCGTTCGTTTCGGGGTGCGCCGGGCTTTGCGCGATCGGCGCATCGGACGCACCGATCGCCTTAGCGGGTTTGTACGCGCTTGTCTGCTGCGCGTTCTCGATTGTCCAAATGCCGCTCGTCACCTGGGGAAACTCATACTTGGAACAAGCCGATATGCCGCATGGCCTGGCGCTTCTCACTTTGGCGCGCAACGTCGCCGGATCATTGGGGGTGGCCGTGTGCGTGGCACTCATGCAGGAAGCCGGACTCGCCGCCGCATACGCATGCATGGCCGCGGCGAGCCTTCTCATCTTGCTGCCGGTGGCACGCCACTAGCGAGCGCCACCGAAAGGCCGCCCTTTGCGCAGGTTCGGTTCACGAAGAGCAGCCCCGAGCAACCCGCTTGCACACCGCCTTCGCGGCGATGAAGACGAGCAGGAGCGCAACTTCCGTCAGCACGATCGCACCGCCCGGCTTGAAGCCGAACACGTACGAGGCCACGAGGCCGACAGCGGCGCTCACCACGCCCACCGCGCACGAAATCGCGACAGTCTGCTTCCAGCTGCGCGCCGCGACCAGGGCGCACGCCACGGGCACCGTCATCATGGAGCTCACGATCAGCGTGCCGACCGTGCGCGACGCGATCGATACCGCCACAGCCGTTATCAGGATGAACGCGAAGTTCACCGCCGTCACGCGCACGCCGGCGAGCCGTGCGGCTCGCTCGTCGATGGTCACCCAGAACAGCTCGCGGCGAAACACGACGCACAGCGTCGCCACCGCGATGCCGAGCACGACGACCGCCGCAAGCTCGTCGTCGCCCACCGTCACGATGCTGCCGAACAGGAAGCTCGAGAACGTGGAGCTGTTCGGCGTGAACCCGGAAAGCACGCCGGCAAGGCCCACGCCCGTCGCCATGACGACGGCGATCGCGAGGTCGGCGTGGCCTTCGAAGCGACGGCGAATGCCCTCGATGGCAAGCGCCGCCGCGACGCAAGCGGCCGTGGCGCCCGCGACGGGGTTAACGCCCCCGATAAGGCCGGCGGCCACGCCCGCAAGCGAGGCATGGGAAAGAGCGTCGCCCACCATCGATAGGCGCTTGAGCACCACCACGACGCCCACCAGGGGAATCGCCGCGCCGAGCACGATGCCGGCAACGAACGCGCGGGTCATGAACCCATGGGAGAACATATCGGCAAGCAGTTGCAGCATCCTTTAAGCCCCCTGTGCGAAACCGCCCGCACGACAGGCGGGCGCGCTCTCTTCGCGCTCTTCGAAGACCCCCGATTCCAGGCGCAGAACACGAGCCGGCAAATCGGAGAGGCGTCGCGTGTCGTGCGTCACCACGACCACCGACCGTTCCTTCGCGGCCGTGATGTCGCACAGCAGAGACGCGAACGACTCGACCGCTTCGACGTCCATTCCGCTGGTCGGCTCATCGAGCACAAGCAGATCCGGTCGATTGACAAGGGCGCGGGCCAAAAAAACTCGTTGCATCTGACCTCCCGAGAGTTCTCCGATAAGCCGTTTGGAAAAGCGGCCCATGCCGACAACGTCGAGAGCCTGCTCAACAGCGGCATTGTCGTTTTCCGAGCGGGGCGGAAACCCTTTGCGAACGGCATACCGATTCGCGGCCACCACTTCCCGGACGGTCGCGGGGAATCGCTCGTACGTACCGGCTATGCGCTGGGGAACGTACCCAACGCGCCGCCAATCGCGAAACGAGGAAGCCGGCACGCCGAACAGCTCTGAGCTTCCCGTCGCGGGGGCGAGCGCTCCGAGCATCACTTTGAGCAGCGTCGACTTCCCTGCGCCGTTTTCCCCTACGATCATGCAGGTTTCACCTTGGTTGACATCGAGGTTCACGTCCGCAAGCACCGTCGATTCCCCATAGGAGAACGACACTTGGGACATCCGCACCGCGCATGGCGACGCATCGCCCACCGCGGTGCGGCTTCTTGCGAATTCGCTAAGGTTTCCGCTCATTCCCGCTCCTGCGTTACTGCTGGCTCAGCGCGCTGACAAGCTCTTTGAGGTTGTCGCGCATAACGGAGAAGTAGTCCTCGCCCGCATCGAGCTCGTCTTGCTCGAGCCCCTCGATGGGGTTGAGGACCTCGCACGAGGCGCCCGTCTCGTCGGCGATCTGCTGGGCGACCTTCGGGCTGACCAGGTCTTCCGAGAAGATGACCTTCACGTTGTTGTCGCGCACGAATTGCACGATCTCTGCCATGGTCTTCGCGTCGGGCTCGCCCTCCGCGTCCATGCCGGTGATCGGCTCCTGCGTCAGGCCGTACGCGTCGCACAGATAGCCGAACGCCTCATGGGACACGACGATGGTCTTGCCCGAGGTTTGCG
>CAKTSW010000227.1 GCA_934613165.1 uncultured Ellagibacter sp. | reverse complement strand
CGACGAAAGCGCAGTGAGACGCTGTACGAACGTGCAGAGGTGGTCGCAACGAGCAGGTTGCGACCACCTCTTTTTTGCGCCGACCAGCGCTTCCTGCGACATTCGACCAAGAGGAAAGGGGTTTTCCGTCAGTGAATTCCGAACAGACCCAACATCAAATGCCTAAGGCCCGCGTGGAAGTGAAGCATCCGTACCTCGCGCTCATGGGCCTTTACCTGGGCGGCTTTACCGGCATGTACAGCGAAACCGCCCTTAATATCGCGCTGCCCCAGCTTTCCGCCGCGTTTGGCGTGGAGGTGTCGGTCGTGCAGTGGCTCGTCATCGGCTACATGCTCGTCATCGGGCTCGTGCTGCCGTTCGCGAGCATCCTCATGAAATGGTTCTCCGCCCGCAAGATCACGGTGTTCGCGCTCGGCGCGTTCTTCGTCGGCGCCGTCGTGAGCGCCGCCGCCCCGAACTTCGCCGTCGCGCTCGCCGGGCGCGCCGTGCAGGGCGTCGGCACGGGCCTTGTGCTGCCGCTCATGTTCGCCATGGTGCTCGAAGTCATCCCGCCGCACAAGATCGGCGCC
The DNA here is from genome assembly GCA_934613165.1 of uncultured Ellagibacter sp. Lineage (GTDB taxonomy): Bacteria > Actinomycetota > Coriobacteriia > Coriobacteriales > Eggerthellaceae > Ellagibacter. The sequence goes on along the minus strand of CAKTSW010000227.1, from coordinate 3,010 downwards.
GCGATGGGAACGACCGCGCTCGTCATCATGTTCGCGCCCGCCATCGGCCCCACCCTGGCAGGTATCCTTCTGGGCGCAGGCTCCTGGCGACTCATCTTCGCAAGCTTCGCCGTCATCCTGGCCGTTGGCATGTTCTTCACGCTGAAGTTCGAGGTCAACCCGTACAAGCTGACCCGCCCGCACATCGATGCGCCCTCCGTCGTGCTTTCGTGCGTAGGCTTCGGCGGCGTCGTCTTGGGTGCCGGCATGGCGAGCCTCTACGGATGGCTCTCGCCGGTGGTCCTCGTGGCTCTCGCAGCCGGCATCGTGTGCCTGGCGCTCTACGCCAAGCGCCAGCTTTCCATGGACACACCCGTGCTCGACGTGCGCATCTTCGGCGTGCAGGGCTTCCGCACGGGCGCCCTCTGCATGATGCTCAACTTCGGCATCACGCTTTCCGCCATGTACATCCTGCCGCAGTTCTACCAGAACGCGATGCTCGTCGCGGTGGCGCTCACCGGCATCATCATGCTGCCGGGCGGCGTGGTGAACGCGCTCGTGAGCATGTTCGCCGGCCGCCTGTACGACCGCGTGGGAGCACGCGGACCGGCGCTCGTCGGCTTCGGGCTCTCCATCGTGGGAGCGGCGCTTCTCATGATGGCCGGCTCCGACACCCCCATCGCGTACGTGGTGGCGTGCCACATCATCATGATGGTCGGTGTGCCGCTCGCCATGTCGCCTTGCCAGACGCACGCGCTCTCGTCGCTGCCGCATGAGCTTTCCACCGACGGCTCCACCGCGCTCAACACGCTGCAGCAGGTGCTCGGCGCCGTATGCACCGCGGGCGCCACGAGCCTGCTCACCGCAGGCGAAGGCGCCTACACCGCCGCCGGCGGCACCGATGCAGCGGCCGCGTTCGCGCAGGGGTCGCACTGGGGATTCGTCTTCACGCTCGTGCTCGCTGCTTTGGGCTTCGTGTTCGCGCTTCGCATTAAGGCGAAGAAGCACGTGAACGTGGGCACGGGCCAGACCCACGCAGCCAAGCAGGCAAGCGAGCAGCCCCGCTACGAAGCAGATGCCGCTCCCGCGATGCACGAGGGAGCCGACGCCGCGCGGGCTTAGGGCACAGGAAGAATGCGCCTGTCCCCTTTTCTTCGGGACGCAGGCGCATTCTTCAAGGCGCCGAACAGCAAGCCGGTGGGAACGAAAAACGTTCCCACCGGCTTTTTCATGGGCTTCACGGCCCGCCGCCCTGGTTACGGGCGCTTGGCTCCGCAGTTGCCGCAGAAGGCGCCCGCGTTTTCCTGTCCGCACGAGCACGTCCACACACCCGACGCTTCCGGCTTCTTCGCACCGCAGTTCGAACAGAAGTTGCCGGTGTTCTCGGTGCCGCATGCGCACGTCCACGCGCCTGCGGGAGCCGGCTTGGCAGCGCCGCAGTTGCCGCAGAAGTTGCCCGTGTTCTGGGCCCCGCACGAGCATGTCCACGCGCCCGCGTCCGAAGCCGGGGCGAAGCCGCCGCCCGCAGCCACGTTGTACTGGTTCTGCGGCACGCCGCCCTGCTGCTGGTAGAGCGCCTGCGGGTTCATGCCGCCCGCCGCGTTCGCAACGCCCATGCCCATGAATCCCATCATGGCGCCGTTCTCGTTGCCCGCCGCCGTGCGCATCGCGTCGGCCTGCGACGCGGCCAGGTTCGCGGCCGCCATGGACGGATCGCGCATGACCGCGGCCTTCTGCAGGTCCTTGATCATCTTCTCGTCCTCTTCGGACGCGGCGATCGCGTTCACGCCGAACGAGGCCACCTCAATGCCGCGCAGGTCGCGCCATTCGCCCGAAAGCTCCTCGTTCAAGGCCTCCGCAAGCTCGCGCGTGTGCGCGGGCACGGCCGAATAGCGCACGCCCATGGCGGAAATTTTCGCGAACGCCGGCTGAAGCGCCGTCAGAAGCTCGCTTTTCAGCTGCGAGTCGATCTTGTCGCGCGTGTAGGGCTCCTCCACATTGCCGCACACGTTCTTGTAGAACAGCAGCGGATCGGTGATGCGGTAGGAGTACTCGCCGTTGCAGCGGACGGAAATGTCCACGTCAAGCCCGATGTTCGCGTCGACCACGCGGAAGGGGACGGGGGTCGCCGTGCCGTACTTGTTGCCGATGATCTCCTTCTTGTTGAAGAAGTACACGCGCTGGTCGTTGCCCGTGTCGCCGCCGAAGGCGAAGCGCCCGCCCACGCGCTCGAACGACTTTTTAATGCGCTCGCCCAAGCTTTCGTCACCGAAGAACAGGCTCGGCTCGGTAGAGCGGTCGAACACGAACTCGCCCGCCTCGCCGACGGCGTCGACGACGGCACCCTGCTCGACGATGATCATGAACTGGCCCTCGTTCACCGCGATGATCGAACCGTCGGAAATGATGTTGCTCTCGCCCTTGGTGTTGGAGCTGCGCCCCTTGTCGGATGTGCGCTTCTGCCCTTTCGCCACGAGCACGTCGGCATCGAGCGCGTCGCAGTAGAAGTAGTCGCGCCAAGAATCGGCCAGAACGCCGCCGAGCGCGCCCGCGCCTGCTTTCAGAAGTCCCATGAGTTCGTCCTTTCTTGTCGTCTATCCGTCGAAGTTGCCTTTTGGATGATGGTTTCGGTTGCGCTGCCTGCACGCGGCTGCATCCTTCGCCCACGCGAACGCGCAGTTGCCGCAAGGCCTCGCCGTCCGTGCATCTTGGGATGAGTTCCGTCCGCGCTCGCGCGCAGCTGCGACCGTGAGCCCGTTCGCGCGAACGCCGCAGCCGCTAGTCGTCCTTGCTATCGGCGATCTTCGTCCGCGTGACGAGCGTGGTCACATAGCGGTCCGCCGAACCGGTAAGGTTCAGCCCTTCCTGCGTGATGTAGCCCGCCGCGTCGTCTTGCTCCACGGCCGTCTTCATCTGGCGATAGAAGCCGTAGCAGATGGCGGCCGCCGCGACGAGTGGGATGCCGCCGTCGATGATGACGCTCGTCGCCTCGTCGTCGAACTGGAACACCGAAACGTCGAGCCCCACGAAC
>CAKTSW010000226.1 GCA_934613165.1 uncultured Ellagibacter sp. | reverse complement strand
GCGGCGAAGGCGTCCATGCCTGCGCCACGATCATCTGCCGCGACCCGATGGCCGACCACGTGCCCATGAAGCGCGATACCAAGGGCGGCGGCATCATCACTCAATACGACGGTCACTACACCCCCGACCTCGGCCTTTTGAAGATGGACTTCCTCGGCCTGCGCACGCTGGGCGTGCTTTCGCGCGCCTGCCGCAACGTCGAGCAGACGACCGGCATCAAGATGGTCCCCGAGGAAATCCCGACCGACGACGAGGGCGCGTTCGCGCTCATGCGCTCCGGCAACATGGACGGCCTGTTCCAGGTGGAAGGCTCGCTGTATGTCAGCCTCTTCGCGCGGCTCCCACCGCGGCGCTTCTCCGACATCGTCGCATCGATCGCGCTGAACCGCCCGGGTCCGCTCGAGTCCGGCATGGTCGACGACTACGTCAAGGTCGCGAGCGGCAAAACGCCCGTCCACTATTACGACGAGCGCCTGCGCCCCGTGCTCGAGGAAACCTACGGCACCATGGTCTACCAGGAACAGATCATGCAGGTGTCCATGGTGATGAGCGGCTTTTCCGCCGGCAAGGCAGACAAGCTGCGCAAGGCAATGGGCAAGAAGAAGCTCGACATCATGCGCATGCTCCAGGAAGACTGGAACAACGGCGCCGTCGCCAACGGCTACTCGCTCGAAATCGCGAAGAAGATCTGGGACGACGCGGAGAAGTTCGCGAAGTACGCGTTCAACAAGTCGCACTCCGCCGCGTATTCCATCCTGGTCATGCGCACGGCGTACCTGAAGGCGCATTACCCGAACGAGTACATGGCCGCTGTCCTGTCAAGCTACATGGGCAACACCGACCGCCTCATCCGCTACATCGCGAGCTGCAACCATAACGGCACGCCCGTGCTGCCGCCCGACATCAACTCGTCGAACGCGGAGTTCACGCCGGTTAAGGACGGCATCCGCTTCGGCTTGGTCGGCGTGCGCGGCGTGGGGCGCAACGTCGCGGAAGCCATCATCGCCGAGCGCGAGGAGAACGGCCCCTTCACGAGCCTGCACGACTTCGTGAATCGCGTCGACGCCAAGTGCTTCAACCGCAAAACGCTCGAAGCCCTGATCAAGGGCGGCGCGTTCGACTCGACGGGGTACACGCGCAAGCAGCTCATGTACTTCTTGGACGAAACGCCGTTGCTCGAAAACGCCTCGAAGCGCCAGAAGGACCGCGAAGCCGGCCAGGTCAGCATGTTCGACCTGTTCGCCGACGACGAGGACTCCGGCTTCCAGGAAGACGTGCCGGCGCCCGACGGCGTCGAGTGGGACAAGCGCACCAAGCTCGCCTACGAAAAGGAAATCATGAAGATCTACGTGTCCGAGCATCCGCTCGCGCCGTACGAGAACGCGATTTCCCACATGACGAAGTACCAGCTGGGCGATTTGGCCGAGCGCACGAAGGAAATCAAGTCGGCGGTGTTCGTCGGCATGGTGTCCAACGTCGTGGTCAAGCTCACAAAGCGCGGCACGAAGATGGCGACGTTCTCGCTCGAGGACACGACGGGCCACGTCGAATGCATTTGCTTCAAGTACGACGACAACGTCGAAGCCATTCGCGAGGACGCGATCGTCAAGATAAAGGGCAAGTTCGAGCACAGCGATCGCGGCAACCAGATCATGGCGTTCGAGATCGAGGAAATCGAGCTGAAGGAAGAAGACGCGCGCCCGGCCCACCTCGAGTTGAAGGTGCCTTCTTACGACTTCGACCAGCAGAAATCGCTGCGTTTGAGCCGTATCCTCCAGTCGTATCCGGGTCGCGACGGCGTGGTGCTGTTTGTTACCCAAAACGATGGCAAGAAGTTCCGCGCCGAACTGCCCGTCACGGTCGATGCGACATCGCCCGTGATGCGCAGCGAGCTGCAAGATTTGTTCGGCCACGGCGCCCTTATCGCGTAGGCCGGGCCGTTCGAGCGGGCTGCGGGGCGAACCCTGCGGCCCGTGTTGTTCGGCGGCGAACCCGGGTGCGTCTTCCGCGCAAGCCGCACCCGGGGCGCCGAAGCGCCCCTCCGGCCTTCGGCGTATCTGCGGCTCCCTTCCGCGCAAGGCGCGCATGGGGCTTTGAAATCATGCGCGATACGGTATCATTCCCAGTATGGAAAACATTCACGACTTCATGACGTTTTCGCTCGGCGTAGCCTACAACGGCGCGCCTTTTTCGGGTTTTGCTCGCCAACCGGGGCAACTCACGGTGCAAGGGGAAATCGAGCACGCGCTCGAGCTTCTTTTCAGGCGACCCGTTGAAACCGTGTGCGCTGGCCGAACCGACGCGGGAGTTCACGCGCGTGGCCAGGTGGTGAGCTTCGACCTTTGTCCTGACGAGCTTCGCGGTCGCACATGCCCGAGCCTTACCCGTTCGCTGAACGCCCTCACGCACGAAAGCATCGCGATCCGCTCCGTCGACGAGCGGCCAGCCGGCTTTTCGGCGCGCTTCGATGCGACAGAGCGCGAGTACCGCTATTTCATCTGCACCGAGCCGACGCCGCCCATCTTCCTTCGCGATTTCTCCTGGCATATCCCGAAACCGCTCGACGTCGAGGCGATGGGCAAGGCGTCCCGGTTCCTTATCGGCGAGCACGATTTCAAGAGCTTCTGCATGGCCGCCTCCGCAATCGGCAAACCCACCTGCCGCAACGTTCACGGCATATCCTTCGATGAAGCGGAAGTGATGGGGGAGCGCGCGCTCGTTGTCACGGTGAAGGGGAACGCGTTTCTTCATTCCATGGTGCGCACCATCGTGGGCACGCTCGTCGCGGTGGGCCGCGGCCAACGTGCGCCGGAGTGGGTGGACGAGGTGCTCAAAGCGTGCGACCGGCGGGCAGCGGGGGAAAACGCCCCTGCTCAGGGGCTTGTTTTCTGGGACGTGAGCTACGAAGGCGTGCGAGACCATGCGTAGGCTCTCTTTTCTGCGAGGCGAAGCGCGCGGGCAGGGAAAGCCGCACGGTGCGAAGCGGGCGCCGGAGGAAAATGCCTTCGCGGGAAGCGATTGCGCTTGCCGCGAAGGCGATACCGCCCGCCCCGGCGCGTCGCCGGAGAAGAGGCGCGGTCTTCTCACGTTTCAGGAAATCTATCGCAGCCGCGATGGGAAGATGCTCCTCTTCGCTGACGAGCGCACCGGTCACCTTGCGGCAGTCGATTCTTCCCGGCTCGTATAGTCGCGCGCAAGGCTCAAGGCGTATCCAACCAGGATTCATCCAGCAAGACGGAAGATGTGAATCCTCATAGTATTCATCGTAGAATACTAGACCTCAACCACTAGCAAAACTAAACTAGAGCGGCTTGTTACGTTACGACAGAGGAGAATTCCGTGTCTTGCTGCAATCCGACTTCCCAGGACGCACCGCGCGACAATATCGCCGGCCGCGTCTGTCCTACTGACTATCACATCGATGACCAGGCGTTTTCGGGCGAACCAGAGCATTCGTGCGACGTGCTTTACGTCATCGGCGGGCTGTACGGCAACCCGTTCGCGCTTGAGGCGGTCGATCGCCTCGTGGAGAACGAATGCTCCCGCGCTGCGGAACAGGGGAGCGGTGACCCCCGGGTCGAGGTGGTG
>CAKTSW010000225.1 GCA_934613165.1 uncultured Ellagibacter sp. | reverse complement strand
TCTCCTTCGGAGCATCCATCCCCTCGCTCATCTTCGCGATCGGCTTCCTCTACATCCCGCAGATCGCCCGCATCGTGCGCGCCAACGTGATGAGCGAATACAACCAGGACTACGTGCGCGCCGTCGTCGTTTCCGGTGCCCGCGCCCCGTGGATCCTCTGGAAGCACGTCGTGCGCAACTGCATCGCTCCCGTTCTCGTGTTCACGATCGTGCTCGTCGCCGACGCCATCGTGTTCGAGGCGTCGCTGTCGTTCATCTCCGCCGGCATCCCCGAGCCGACGCCGACGTGGGGCAACATCCTCGCCGACGCGCGCAACGGCGTGCTCGCCGGGCGTTGGTGGCAGGCGCTGTTCCCGGGCCTCATGATCATGATCACCGTCCTGTGCCTGAACATCGTCTCCGAGGGCATCACCGACGCGATCGCGGCACCCAAGGCCGCCGTCAAGGTCGACGAGAACGACCTCAAGAGCAACCGCGAGGCCGACCGCATGGTCGCCGACCCCAAGGTCGCCTACGCCGCCCAAGCCGAGATGCTCAAAAAGCGCCTCGCCCGCCTGCGCGAGGTCGAGCTCACCCGCACCGACCGCTTCCCCGCGCGCACCGACGTGCCGCCCATCCTGGAAGTGAAAGACCTCTGCATCAAGTTCCCGCGCCACGGCGACGTGAACGTCGTCGACCACGTGAGCTTCGTCGTCCGCCCGCGCCAGACCATGGGCCTTGTGGGCGAATCCGGCTGCGGCAAGTCCATCACGAGCCTCGCCATCATGGGCCTGCTCGACAAGAAGGCGCAGATCTCCGGCGAGATCATCTACGACGGCAAGAACCTGCTCGACCTCTCCGAAAAGGAGATGAACGAGCTGCGCGGCCGCGAGATCGCCATGATCTACCAGGACGCCCTGTCGTCGCTGAACCCGTCCATGCTCATCAAAGCGCAGATGAAGCAGCTCACCAAGCGCGGCGGCACCCGCTCGGCCGAGGAGCTTCTGGAACTCGTGGGCCTCGACCCCAAGCGCACGCTCGATTCCTACCCGCATGAGCTTTCCGGCGGCCAGCGCCAGCGCGTGCTCATCGCCATGGCGCTCACCCGCGACCCGAAGCTCGTCATCGCCGACGAGCCGACGACCGCCCTCGACGTCACCGTGCAGAAGCAGGTCGTCGACCTGCTGAACAAGCTGCAGCACGAACTCGGCTTCGCGATGGTGTTCGTGAGCCACGACCTCGCGCTCGTCGCCGAGGTCGCGAACTCGATCACCGTCATGTACGCAGGCCAGGTCGTGGAGCAGGGCCCGGTGAAGGAGATCCTCACCAACCCCATCCACGAGTACACGCGCGGCCTTCTGGGCTCGGTGCTTTCCATCGAGGCCGGCGGCGACCGCCTGCACCAGGTTCCGGGCAGCGTCCCCTCGCCGAAGGACTTCCCCGAGGGCGACCGCTTCTGCCCGCGCTCGAGCCACCCCGACAAGACGTCGAACGTGCGCCCCATGCTCAAGCGTGTGAAGGGCACCGATCATTACTACGCCGAGCTGCCTGACAGCGAGCTCAAGCGCGTCGGCATCGAACCCTACCTTGCGGGAGGTGCGGAATAAATGACCGAGAAGAACCTTAAGAAGGCTGAAATCGCCGAGAAAGACGCCATCGCCGCAGCTGAGGACACGGTTGCCGCGGAAGACATCGCAACGGCCAAGGGCCGCGACCTCAAGACCGAGCGCAAAGACGGCACGGAAAGCGGGCACGCGCCCCAGAAGGACGGCGACGAGACGCCCATCATCTTCCTCGACGACGTGCACGTCGTGTTCAAGACGCGCACGGGGTCGCTTCTGCACCCCAACAAGGTGCACGCGGTGAACGGCCTGTCCCTCAAGCTCATGCCCGGCGAGACCATCGGCATCGTCGGCGAGTCCGGCTGCGGCAAGTCCACCACCGCCAACGTCATGTGCGGCCTGCAGACGCCCACGTCGGGACATGTGTACTTCAAGGGCACCGACGTCACCAAGCGCACCGCCGCCCAGCGCCGCATCATCGGCCGCGTCATCTCGGTCGTGTTCCAGGACCCGGCGACGGCCCTGAACGCCCGCATGAGCGTGCGCGACCAGCTGACCGACCCCATGATCGTGCACAAGGTGGGCGACGCGAAGTCGCGCGAAGCGCGCGTGCGCGAGCTCATCGACATGGTCGGCTTGCCCGAATCGGTGCTCGACGCGCTGCCCGGGCAGATGTCCGGCGGCCAGCGTCAGCGCGTCGCGATCGCCCGCGCGCTCTCGCTCAAGCCCGACGCCATCATCGCCGACGAGCCCACGAGCGCCCTCGACGTGTCGGTCCGCGCGCAGATCCTGAACCTGCTCATGGACCTGAAGAAGGAACTGGGGCTCGCCATGGTCTTCATCAGCCACGACATCCAGACGGTGCGCTACATTTCCGACCGGATCATCGTCATGAACCACGGCCAGGCAGTCGAGCGCGGCACGGCCGAGGAGGTCTTCAACCACCCGAAGGACGACTACACCCGCCTGCTTCTGGGTGCGGCGCCCTCGCTGCTCCACCCCGATCTGGGGAAGTAGGTCGCAGGCTTCTCGCCCTTTCGCGCAAAACCGATTCAAGCACGGAAAGCCGCCTCGTCCGAGGCGGCTTTTTCATGTTCACGGCTCCGTTTTCCTTGACGCGATATGCCCGCGTGCTATCCTTTTTGCGTTTGAGGTAAATGCAAGTCAACTGAAAGGTCAGGCATGGACACCAAAGAGTTCCACGGCGTTATCCCCCCCGTGGTAATCCCCCTGAACGAAAAGAAGCAGCTCGATCTCGAATCCTTCGAGCGCTCCATCAACCGCATGATCGATGCAGGCGTGAACGGCCTGTTCTTCCTCGGATCCTCGGGCGAGGTGGCATTCCTGACCGACGCTCAGCGCTACCACGTGCTGCAGGAGGCCGTCGCCATCGTGAACCACCGCGTGCCCGTGCTCGCCGGCGTCATCGATATGGAGACCCTGCGCGTCATCGACCAGTGCAAGCGCGCCAAGGGCTACGGCGTCGACGCCCTCGTGGCGACCGCGCCGTTCTACGCGCTCGGCGGCCCGCGCGAGGTCGAGCGCCACTTCCGTCAGATCCGCGAGAACACCGACCTGCCGCTGTTCGCCTACGATTTGCCCGTGTGCGTGCACACCAAGCTCGACCCCACGATGCTCGTGCGCCTCGGCACCGACGGCGTGCTCCAGGGTGTGAAGGACTCCTCCGGCGACGACGTGTCGTTCCGCTGGCTCGTCCTTGAAAACGAGGATGCGGGCCATCCGCTCCAGCTGCTCACCGGCCATGAGGTCTGCGTCGACGGCGCGTACCTCGGCGGCGCCGACGGCTCGGTTCCGGGCCTCGCGAACCTCGACCCGGTAAGCTACGTCGAGCAGTACAAGGCGTTCCAGGCCGGCGACTGGGCACGCGTGAAGGAGCTGCAGGACCACCTTGCGCGCCTCATGTTCCTCACCCGCGTCGTGAAGGCGACCGTCGGCTTCGGTGCCGGCGTCGGCGCGTTCAAGACGGCGCTGTGGCAGATGGGCGTGTTCAACACCAACCAGATGCGCGAGCCGGTTCAGGCGCTCGAAGG
>CAKTSW010000224.1 GCA_934613165.1 uncultured Ellagibacter sp. | reverse complement strand
AGACTACTCTCCAAATCGGCCGCAACCGGAAGCGCGCTGCACACCGAAACGCGTGCGACAAGCGAACGATGGAGGAAAGTTAGTGGAAACAAAAGTAGAGGCATTGCAGGACAACAAGGTCAAGGTGACCGTCACCATCGATGCCAAAGAAGTCGACAATCGCATCAAGAAGACCTACAAGGACTTCGCGAACAAGTATAATTTCCCCGGATTCCGCAAGGGCAAGGCGCCCCGTCCCATCATCGACAACGCGCTCGGCGCCGAGGCCGTTTCCGCTACCGTCACCGACGACATCGTCAACGGCAGCTATCCTCTGGCCATCGATTCCTGCGATCTGTATCCGGTCGGCAAGCCCGATTTCGACGAGCCGGCGCTCGTCGAGGGAGGCAAGCCCTACGAGTTCGCCTTCACCGTCGAAGTGAAGCCGATCGTCGAGCTTTCCAGCTACGAGCCGGTCGAGGTGAAGCTCCCCGCCGAGGGCGCTTCCGATGCTGAAATCGACCAACAGATCGAAGGCCTGCGCGACTACTACCACAAGTTCGAGAACGCCAACGCCAACACCAAGGTCAAGGCCGACTCCTACGTCGACCTCAAAATCAAGGCGACCGACGAGTCCGGCGAGGCCGTAAGCTCCCTCGAAAGCGAAAGCCGCCTTTACCTCGTGGGCGCGGGCCTGTTCCCGGCCGCCTTCGACGAGAAGATCATCGGCCTCAAGAAGGGCGCCGTCGAAACCTTCTCGATTAACGTCGAGGATGCTAAGGAATCCACCCTCATGGCTTCCCTCACCGGCAAGACCGAGACCGTGAACTTCGAGGTCGAGGTTCTCGCGGTGAAGAAGGAAGTCCTCCCCGAGCTCACCGATGAATGGGTCAAGGAAACGCTCGGCTTCGAGAACGTCGCCGACCTGCGCGAGCGCGTCGCCGAGACCGTGAAGGAGCAGAAGGCCGAAGTCCTTCCGCGCATCAAGGAGAACACCTGCCTGAACGAGCTCGCCACCCGCTTCGACGTCGAGGTGCCCGCCGCCGTCCAGGAAGAAACCGAAGCCAAGCTCCTGCAGGACTTCTTCGCGCAGCTCCAGCGCCAGGGCGCGAGCTTCGACGCCTACCTGCAGCAGAACGGCCTCACCTCCGACCAGTTCAAGGCCGACGTGAAGCAGCAGGCCGCCGACACCGCCAAGCAGGACATGGCGCTCGACGCATGGGCTGCCCACTTCGACATCAAGGCAACTGACGAGGACGTCCTTGAAGAGTTCAAGAAGTCCGGCGCCAAGACCCCGAAGGCCCTCATGGAGGAATGGCGCAAGAACGGCCAACTCTACCTGGTCCGCGAAGGCGTCGTGCGCTCCCGCGCCGCCCTCGACGTGATGGACAAGGCCAAGGTCACCGAATACGATCCGGCCGAGGAAGCCGCCAAGGAAGAGAAGAAGGCAAAGAAGTCTTCCAAGAAGAAGGCTGAGAAGAAGGAAGAGCCCAAGGCTGACGCCGAGGCTTAAAGAAACCTCTCCTTCTCAGGTTCCAACCGAACAAGACGGGGTCGGCGCATATACGTCGGCCCCGTTTTATGCTTATCGTGAACAGCATGTTTGCCGGCACTTGCGAAAAGGGCCGCGCTGTTCCATCATGAAACGCAGACTGCAAAAATGCGCATCGAACGCGGTGCGCGCACATGAAAGCGAAAGCGAGGCTGTACATGAGCATCGAAAGAGCATCTTCAGCGTTGATTCCCTACGTCATCGAGCAATCCCCGCGCGGCGAGCGCAGCTACGACATTTATTCGCGCCTTTTGAACGACCGCATCATCTTTCTGGGCGACCCCATTGACGACCAGGTGGCCAACTCCGTCGTCGCGCAGATGCTGCACCTGGAAAGCGCCGATCCCGAAAAGGACATCTCGCTTTACATCAACACCCCGGGCGGCAGCGTGTCGGCCGGCCTCGCCATCTACGACACGATGCAGTTCGTGAAGTGCGACGTGTCCACCATCTGCCTCGGCATGGCCGCTTCCATGGGCGTGCCGCTGCTCACGGGCGGCGCCAAGGGCAAGCGCTTCATCCTGCCGAACGCCCAGGTCATGATCCATCAGCCGATGGGCGGCACGGGCGACGGCCACACCCAGCAGACCGATATCCAGATCATGGCCGACGAGATCAAGAAGACGCGTGACCGCTTGGAGGGCATCATCGCCAAGCATTGCGGCAAGACGCTCGAGCAGGTTCACGCCGACTGCGAGCGCGACAATTGGCTCACGGCTGAAGAGGCGAAGGCGTACGGCCTCGTCGACGACGTGATCACGAGCCATGCCACCTCTTCCGATAAGTAAAAGAGAGCGAATACAGCTATATGACTAACGAACGCAACGGCGCCCGCGGCGGCTTCGAGGGGGACGAGGGCATTTACTGCGCCTTCTGCGGCAAGTCGCCCGACGAGGTGACCGCCATGATCGCCGGTCCCAACGGCATCTACATCTGCGACGAATGCATCTCGGTATGCGCGGACGCCATGATGCGCGATTTGGGGCTTTCCGGAGCCTTCGGCCCGCAGGGCGAAGGCGCGCAGGCGCCTTTCGGCGCCCAGGGCGCACGCGGCGGGCAAGCAGGTTCCGCGCCCATCGTGCAGGCCGACTTCGAGCAGGAAGATCCCACTCCCGCCGACATCCTCGGCAACCTCCCCACGCCGCACGAGCTCTACGCGGAGCTTTCCGAGCACGTGGTGGGGCAGGAAAACGCGAAGCGCGCGCTTTCGGTCGCCGTGTACAACCACTACAAGCGCATCAGCCTCGAATCCGAGGCTGAGGAAGGCGACGTCGAGCTCGCGAAGAGCAACATCATGCTCTTGGGCCCCACGGGCTCCGGCAAGACGCTCCTCGCGCAGACGCTCGCGCGCACGCTGCGCGTTCCCTTCGCCATCGCCGACGCCACCACGCTCACCGAGGCGGGCTATGTCGGCGAAGACGTCGAGAACATCCTTTTGAAGCTCATCACCGCGGCGGACTTCGACATTCCCCGCGCCGAGATCGGCATCATCTACATCGACGAGATCGACAAGATCGCCCGCAAGGCGGAAAACCTCTCGATCACGCGCGACGTGTCGGGCGAAGGCGTGCAGCAGGCGCTTCTGAAGATCGTCGAGGGAACCGAGGCGTCGGTGCCCCCGCAAGGCGGCCGCAAGCACCCGCAGCAGGAGCTCATCCACATCGACACGACGAACATCCTGTTCATCCTGGGCGGCGCGTTCGTCGGTCTCGCCGACATCATCGGCCAGCGCGTCGGCAAGAAGGGCTTGGGCTTCGCCGCGGAAATCCCGCAGAGCAAGAAGCACGCCGAGGCGGAGCTTCTCGCGAAGGTGCTGCCCGAGGACCTGAACAAGTTCGGCATGATCCCCGAGTTCGTCGGCCGCATCCCGGTCATCACGGCTTTGAACGAGCTTTCCGAAGACGACCTCGTGCGCATCCTCGTCGAGCCGAAGAATGCGCTCGTCAAGCAGTACACGAAGATGTTCGACTTCGAGGATTCCGTGCTCGAGTTCCAGGACGAGGCGCTGCGCGCGATCGCGCACGAGGCGCAGGAACACGGCACCGGCGCCCGCGGTTTGCGTTCCATCTGCGAGCGCGTGCTGCAGGACGTCATGTACGA
>CAKTSW010000223.1 GCA_934613165.1 uncultured Ellagibacter sp. | reverse complement strand
CTGCTCGAGCGCGACGAAGCGCGTGCCGATGTCCTCGCCCGCCGCCGCGCGGACGACGGCGCGCTCGGCGTGCCCCTGGCAGATGACGAGCGGGATGCCCGCCGCCATGAGCACGCGCGCGGCCTTGATCTTGGTGATCATGCCGCCCGACCCGACCGACGAGCCCGCGTCGCCCGCGACGCCCATGATTCCCTCGTCGATGCGGTTGACCCGCTTGATGAGCTGGGCGTTTTCGTCCTTCGCGGGGTTGGCGTCGTAGAGCCCGTCGATGTCGGACATGATCACGAGCAAATCCGCCTCGACAAGGCACGCCACGAGCGCGGCGAGCGTGTCGTTGTCGCCGAAGCGGATCTGCTCGACTGACACGGTGTCGTTCTCGTTCACGATGGGAACGACGCCGAGCGCGAGCAGGCGGGAAAGCGTGTCGCGCGCGTGGAGGTAGGCCGTGCGGTCGGCCGTGTCGCGTCGCGTGAGCAGCACGAGCGACGTCGTGATGCCGTGATGGGAAAACGCGCTCGCGTACGCGGCGGAAAGCACGCTCTGCCCCACCGATGCCGCCGCCTGAAGGCTCGGCATGTCGGTCGGGCGCCGTTCGATCCCGAGCGATTCGAGCCCGCACGCGATCGCGGCGCTCGTCACGATGATCGGCTGCCACCCGGCGGCGCGCACAGACGCTATCTGCGCCGCGATGTCCTCGAGAAACGCGTAGTCGACCTTGCTCTCGGACGTGGTGAGCGTCGATGACCCGATCTTCACCACAAGCGGGCGCCCCGCCGTGCGCTCCGCGGAGACGCCTCGCTCATCTACCCTGTTCATGCCGCTCCCATCTTCGGATACGCTTACTCGTCAAGCTCCGCGAACATATCGTCGGCCGTCGCCGACTCGAATTCGAAGGCACGCCCGACGATGCGGATCTCGTCGCCGTTGCGCGCGCCCGCCTTCTCGAGCGCGTCCTCCACGCCCAAGCGCTTGAACCGGTGCTGCAAAAACGAGATGGCCTCCTCGTTTTCCCAGTCGGTCTGGATGACCATGCGCTCGACCTGCCCGCCCTCGACGCGGAACACGCCGTCGGAGAGCTTGCGCACCGTGAAGCGGCGGTCGCGCTGCTCGCGGCGATGCTCCCACACGTGCTCGAACTCGACCGCGTTCTCGGCCTCCCTCGCGCGCGCTTCCTCGCGCAGCTCGTGCACCTTGGTGGCGATGGCCGCCTTGAGCGAATCGACCCCCTTGCCCGTAAGGGCGCTGATGCAGTAGAGCTTCGGATCGATGGAGCTCTTCGCGAACTCATCGCCGCCCGCCGCGGCGATGGAATCCTCGCGCACGCGCTCGGCGAGCTTGCGGCACACCTCTTCGGTGCCCGCGACGTCGATCTTGTTCGCGACGACGATGCGCGGGCGGTTCGCCAGCTCGTCGGCGTACAGCGAAAGCTCGCGGTTGATCACCTCGTAGTCGTTCAGCGGGTCGCGCCCCTCGTAGTCGCCGGTGAGGTCGACCACGTGCACGATGAGTGCCGTGCGCTCGATGTGGCGCAAGAACTCGTGTCCGAGCCCGCGCCCCTCGTGCGCGCCCTCGATGAGGCCGGGAACGTCGGCCACGACGAAGCTGTAGTCGCCGCTCGTCGCAACGCCGAGGTTCGGCGTGAGCGTGGTGAACGGGTAGTCGCCGATCTTCGGGCGCGCGGCGCTGATCTTCGAGATGAGCGAGGACTTGCCCGCCGACGGCATGCCGACGAGCGCGGCGTCTGCCATGAGCTTCATCTCGAGCTCGATCCACTGCTCCTGCGACGGCTCACCAAGCTCGGCGAACGCGGGCGCGCGGCGCGTCGAGGTGACGAAGTGCGTGTTGCCGCGGCCGCCCACACCGCCGAGCGCGACCGTCACCTGCTCGCCGTCGTGCGTGAGGTCGGCGATGAGCTCGCCGGTTTCCTTCGTCTCGTCGGAGTACTCATGCACGACCGTGCCGACGGGAACCTTCAAGATCAGATCCTCTCCGTCGGCGCCGTGCATGCGGCTTCCCTTGCCGTGCGTGCCGCGCTCGGCCTTGAAATGGTGCTTGAAGCGATAATCGATAAGCGACGAGACGGTCATGTCGGCCTGCACCACGACGTTGCCGCCGTGCCCGCCGTCGCCGCCATCCGGGCCGCCCTTGGGAACGTGAGCCTCGCGGCGGAACGACATGCAGCCTGCGCCGCCGTCGCCGCCCTTCACGAATATGCGTACCTTGTCTACGAACATGAGAAATCCTCCGTGTTCTTATGGGCACGCCTTCGTGCCCGGTATCGGTTGATTGTAAACGAAAGGCGCCCTCTGGTAAGCAGGGGGCGCCTTGTAACCGACTATCTATGCGATTTACGCGGTCGTGTACGTTTAAGCCTCGACGTCGGGGCGAACGTGCACGCGGCGCTTCACGCCGCGAGTGAACTCGAGCGTGCCGTCGCAGAGCGCGAACAGGGTGTCGTCCTTGCCGCGGCCGACGTTCTCGCCCGGATGGAACTTGGTGCCGCGCTGGCGAACGATGACGTTGCCGGTGCGAACCTTCTGACCGCCGAACATCTTCACGCCGAGTCGCTGTGCGTGAGAGTCGCGACCGTTACGGCTGGAGCCTAAGCCTTTCTTATGAGCCATGGTAAAATGCCTCCCTTGAACTATTCGGCCGTTGCGGTGCCGACGGACTTGATTTCCACGCGAGTGAGCTGCTGGCGATGGCCGCGCAGCTTCTTGTAGTTCTTGCGCTTCTTGAACTTGAAGACGAGCTGCTTCTCGCCCTTGAACTGCTCGAGGACGGTTGCGGTCACCTTGGTGGCAGCGGCCTTGGCCGGATCGGCCTCGACCTTGTCGCCGTCAACGATGCAGATGGCCTGAAGCTCGACCTCTGCGCCAACCTCAGCATCGAGCTTCTCGATGTTGATGCGGTCTCCGGGGGCAACCTTGTACTGCTTGCCGCCCGTCTTTACGATTGCGTACATGTACTCTCCTTATGGCGAAATAACTGCATGCGATAACTTTGAAGCGTGGCCGTAGCAAGTCCGAAACCGGTACATATGCACCGCCGCCGCGTATCATCGCACTTATTCCCGATTGCGCCTTCGTTAGCGCAACCTGTTGAATGATAGCAGAAGTCGCCCCGAAGCGCGACCCCGCAACGTGGATTTTTCATGACGCTTTACCGTTTGCACGCATCCCCGACGGCATCGGCGTATATCCATGCAGCACAAGGCCGCCCGCCGTGGAAGTTCGCGGCGGGCGGCCTTTATGGGAAGTCGGCGGGTTGGCGAAACGCGAAGCCTGCCCTTCCCTACTTGAACTTGCAGAGCGCGAGCGCTCCAGCGCCGATAAAGCCGATCACGCACATCACGATGCCGGTGAGCATCCACGCGGACATGTCGGGACCGAGCAGGATGGGAACGAGCCACGTACCCAGAAACTGCCCGAGACTCTGCACCAGCATGAGCATTCCCATGCCGATGGACATGAGCTCGGGACGGCCCAAGACGGTGATGTAGGACGTGAGGCACATGACGGGACAGCCCAGGCCGACAAGCCCCATGACGATGGCGCCGAGCCACATAAGGGGGCCGGTCTGCGTGAGCAGAAGCAGCGTGCAGGGGCCCATGACCGCAAGCGCCGCCAGGTAGAGCGG
>CAKTSW010000222.1 GCA_934613165.1 uncultured Ellagibacter sp. | reverse complement strand
CATATCGACCCGTTCGGCACGGTCATCCTGCCGCTGTGCATGCTCGCCATGAACGGCCCGGTGTTCGGCTACGCGAAGCCCGTCCCCTATAACCCCGCCTACTTCAAGAAGCCGAAAACCGGCGACGTCATTGTGGGCATCGCCGGTCCTGCCGCCAATCTCGCGATGGCGATGCTCGCTGCCGCGATCGCCTGGGCGCTTTACGGCGTGGCGCCTTCGCTCGTCGTGCAAAGCGAGCTGTTCTCGTACTTCTATCTTACGTTCCTTCCCCTGTTCGCCCTCGTGAACCTCTACCTCCTCTTCTTCAACGTGCTGCCCATCCCGCCGCTCGACGGCTCGTCGGTACTCGCGCTTCTCGTCCCGAAGAAGCATCTGCCCGCGTACTACCAAGTGCAGCGCTACGCCTTGCCCGTGTTCATGATCGTGCTCATCATCCTGCCCTACGTCCTGCACGTGAACCCCATCGGCGCCTACCTCGACTTCACGGCGGGCAACGTGGCCAATCTCCTGTTCCCGTTCAGGATCTCCTAAAGGAGCGGATTGTGTCGTACAAAGTTCGGACCGCAAGCTTCGAAGGGCCGTTCGACCTGCTTCTTTACCTGGTCAGCCGCCAGAAGGTCGACATCGGGGCCATCTCCATCACCGAAATCGCCGACCAGTACTTAGCCGAGGTCACGCGCATGAAGAACCTCGACCTCGACGTGGCGAGCGATTTCCTGCTCGTCGCGTCCACGTTGCTCGAAATCAAGGCGCAAAGCCTCATCCCCTCGCAGCAAGAAGAGCTCGACGACGACATCGCCGAGCTTTCCCCCAACGAGGCGCGCGACATCCTGGTCGAGCGGCTGCTTGCGTACAAGCAGTACAAGAACGCCGCCGCCGCGCTCCATGCCCGCTTCATCGCCGAGGGCCGCATGCACACGCGCCCCTTCGGCCCCGACGCGTGCTTTTTGAACCTCATGCCCGATTACTTGAAGGACGTGACGCTCGACGGCCTCGCGCTCATATGCGCCCGAGCCATGGCCCGTCGCGACGTGTTCCTGCTTGAAAGCGAGCACATCGCCGCGAAGCCCATTCCCGTGGAAACGCACGTGCGGGCCATCCACCAGCGCATCGCCAACAAGAAGCACCTGCGCTTCTTCGAGCTCGTGAACGAGCGAACGCCGACGCCGGTCGTGGTCGTCACGTTCCTTGCGGTGCTCGAGCTGTACAAGCGGTCCATGGTGCACCTTGATCAGGAAGAAACGTTCGGAGACATCTCGATCGACTACATCGAGGGGTCGGGCGATCTTGATTTGACGGGCGACGACGCGCTCACGTCGGTGGGCGAGGAGGAATAGCGATGTTCGAAGGACTAGACCACAGCCAGATCCAAGGCGCGCTCGAGGCGATGCTGTTCGTGACCGACGAGCCGGTCGGCACCATCGCGCTCGCCGACATGCTCGAGGTCGACCCGCGCGAGGTCGAGGGCGCGCTTGTCGGCCTGCGCGACAAGCTCGAGTCGGAAAACCGCGGCATCCAGCTGCGCGAGGTCGCGGGTGGGTGGCGCCTCTACACCCACCCCGCCTACCACGAGCTCATCGAGAAGTACGTGCTCTCGTGGGACACGCGCAAGCTCTCGCAGGCCGCGCTGGAAACGCTCGCGATCGTCGCCTACACCCAGCCGACCACGCGTGCCCAGGTGGCGAGCGTGCGCGGGGTGAACTCCGACAGCTCGATCAACTCGCTTGTGGAAAAAGGGCTCGTGCGCGAGGCGGGCGCTTCCGACGCTCCCGGCAACCCGATGCTCTACGCCACGACCCGCGTGTTCCTCGAGAAATTCGGCCTGCGCTCCGTCGCCGATTTGCCCGATCTCTCCGATTTCGCGCCCGACGATTCGACTCGCGCGCTCATCTACGAACGTCTGTCGACATCGCGCGAGGCGTCGGGAAGCGCGCTTGCCCAGCCCGACGAAGGGGACGTGCTCGACCGCGTCGTCTACGATGACGACGAAGGCGAGATGAGCGGCGCGGCCCCCGGCGCGGCGCTTGCGGGGCACACCGCGCCCGAATCGCTCGGCGGCCAGGCGCCGCTCGCTTTCGGGCAGCGCTCCGACGCCGACGACGATGCGCAGGGCGAAAGCGTCCAAGACGCGCTCGCCCAGGCGATGGGGTCCGCATTCGGGGTCGTCGACAAGATCGACTTCGACGACCTTGTGTTCGAGACGGAAGACGAGTAGCTTATGCCCATGCGACTCCAGAAATTCCTCGCGCGCGCAGGCGTCGCGAGCCGCCGCCATGCCGAGGAGCTCATCACCGCAGGCCGTGTCACCGTTGACGGCGTCGTGGCGGAGCTCGGCGCTTCCATCGACCCCGATGCGTGCGAGGTGCGCGTCGACGGGGAAGCGCCCGTCCGTCTGGCCGCGGGCCATACGACGATCATGCTCCACAAGCCGGCCGGCTACGTCACCACGATGGACGACCCGCAAGGCCGCGCCACGGTCGCCGACCTCGTGCCGACCGACCGTTTCCCCGGTATATTCCCTGTTGGAAGACTCGATCGCGACACGACAGGGCTTCTGCTCTTCACGACTGACGGCGAACTCGGCAACGCGCTCCTCCATCCGCGACGCCACGTCGAGAAGCGCTACCTAGCCCTCGTTGAGGGCGTGCCCGGCCCCCGCACCCTCGATGAGCTCCGCGGCGGCGTCCGCCTTTCGGATGGCATGACGCTCCCCGCGCGCGCCGAGCTTCTGCGCGGCAAGGACGCCGCGTGGGCGGCGCGCGCCATCGGTACCGGCGACGGGGCAGGCGGGTTTGCGGCCTCGCATACGGGGAAGCGCTCCCGCGCGGTGCGCGAGAAGACGGGCAGTTACGTGCTCGTCGGCCTGCACGAAGGGCGCAAGCGCGAGGTTCGCCGTATGCTCGAAGCGGTGGGACATCCCGTTATCGCGCTTCATCGTGCCTCGTTCGGGCCGCTCGACCTCGGGGGCCTTGCCCGCGGTTCCTGGCGCGAGCTCTCCGCGCCTGAAGTCGACGCCCTTCGCCGGGCCTGCTCGGGCGAAGACGGGGTACAATAATCCATCGCCGTCCTGCGGCCACAGGGGCTGCAGGCGCGAGAAGAAGAAAAGGCAATCCGCATGTCCGATGAACAGACAACCTTATCGCCCCACGGCTTCGACCGCATCGCGGTAGTCGGGCTGGGGCTTATCGGCGCGTCGCTCGCGGCGTCCATCGCGAAGGCCGATCCCGACGTCGAGCTTTTCGGCGTCGACGTCGACGCGCGCAGCTGCGGGGAAGCGGTGGCGCGCGGCTGGGTACACGAGGCCGGCGCGCCCGACGGCGAGGCGTTCGCGAACTTCGTGAAGACGAAGGCCGAGCTCGTCGTGCTCGCGACCCCGGTCGCGGCGGTCGACGGCTACCTCGAGCTCCTCGCCGAATGGGGCTACCGCGGCGTTGTCACCGACACGCTTTCCACGAAGTCCCATATCCTCAAGGCGTCCGCCGAGATCCTGCCCTGCCGCCACAACTACGTGCCGGGGCATCCCATGGCCGGCTCGGAGAAGAACGGCATTGACGGCGCGCGCGCCGACTTGTTCGAGGGTGCGAACTGGATCCTCTGCCCCGACCCCGACACGCCGCCCGAGCACTTCCAACGCCTGCACGAGCTCATCACGAGCTTCGGCGCGCGCGTGGTGGCG
>CAKTSW010000221.1 GCA_934613165.1 uncultured Ellagibacter sp. | reverse complement strand
CGGCGACACGCCTGTCCGAGCTGCTCGGCGCGCCCGTCTCCTTCGCGTCCGACACGGTCGGCGACGACGCGAAGGCGAAGGCGGCCGCGCTCCGCGACGGAGACGTGCTCCTGCTCGAGAACCTGCGTTTCGACGCGCGCGAGAAGAAGAACGACCCGGCGTTCTGCAAGGAGCTCGCGGCGCTCGGCGACGCCTACGTGAACGACGCGTTCGGCACGGCTCACCGCGCGCACGCCTCGACCGCGGGCGTCGCGGCGCTTCTGCCGGCGTACGCGGGCTACCTCATGCAACGCGAGGTGTCCACGCTCACGGGCATGCTCGATTCCCCGAAACGCCCCTTCGTCGCCATCCTCGGCGGGTCGAAGGTGTCCGACAAGATCAAGGTCATCGACGCGCTCATCGACAAGTGCGACACGCTCGTCATCGGCGGCGGCATGTGCTTCACCTTCCTCCTCGCGCAGGGCGAGAAGGTGGGAACCTCGCTGAAGGAAGACGAGTGGGTCGACCGCGCGGCGGAAATGATGCGCAAGGCCGAAGCGGCCGGCTGCAAGCTGCTCCTTCCCGTCGACGTCGTGGTCGCGGACAGGTTCGCGCCCGACGCGCGGGCTGAAACCGTTTCCGCCAACGCCATCCCCGACGACATGATGGGGCTCGACATCGGCCCCGAAACGTCGAAGCTCTACGCCCAGGCCATCGCGGGCGCGAAAACCGTCTTCTGGAACGGGCCTATGGGCGTGTTCGAGATGGACGCGTTCGCTGCCGGCACGAAGGCGGTGGCGCTCGCCGTCGCCGAGGCCTCCGACGCCGACACGATCATCGGCGGCGGCGACAGCGTCGCCGCGGTGAACAAGTTCGACCTGGCGGACAAGATGACGTTCATCTCGACGGGCGGCGGCGCGAGCATGGAGCTTGTGCAGGGCGAAGCCCTTCCCGGCGTCGAGGCGCTCAGGTAGAATCTCATGCGATACGAGGGGGAGACGGCTCGGCCTGCGGATATGCAGCCGAGCCGTCTCCCCGCTTGCTTTCAGCGGAAAGGATGCGTTATGGCAAGAAAACCTATGATGGCCGGCAACTGGAAGATGAACAACGCGATCGGCGAGGCCGTCGTCCTCACCCAGGAAATCTCGAACAACTGGTGGCGCGACTGGGCCGATAAGGCCGACGTCGTCATCTGCCCGCCCTTCATCGACCTGAAGCCCGTGAAGACGGTGCTCGAGTTCGACAAGACGAAGATCGCCGTCGGCGCACAGAACGCCTACTGGGAGGAAAAGGGCGCGTTCACGGGCGAGATCTCCGTTCCCATGATCCGCGAATGCGGCTGCGAGTACTGCATCGTCGGCCACTCCGAGCGCCGCGGGCTGTTCGGCGAGACCAACGAGGACGTGAACAAGAAGGTCCGCGCCCTCATCGCCGGGCGCGTGAAGCCGATCGTGTGCGTTGGGGAGTCGCTCGGCGTGCGCGACGAAGGAACCACGAACGAGTTCGTGTGCGCGCAGGTGCGCGCCGCCTTCGCGGGCGTCGACGCCGAGGACGTCGCGAAATGCGTGGTCGCCTACGAGCCCGTCTGGGCGATCGGCACCGGGCGCACGGCGACCCCCGAACAGGCCCAGGAGGTATGCGCCGCCATCCGCGCCGAGATCGCCTCGCTTTTCGGGGAGGAAGCGGCCGACGCCGTCCGCGTGCTCTACGGCGGCTCGATGAACCCCGGCAACGTCGACGCGCTCGTGGCCGAGCCCGACATCGACGGCGGACTCATCGGCGGCGCGAGCCTGAAGTCCGACTCGTTCATCCAGCTTGTCAAGGTGGTCGTAGCATGATGGGCGCCGATGCCGCGCGCGAGGGGCTCGCGCTTCCCGTGTGCCTTGTGATCATGGACGGCTTCGGCCTCGCGCCCGCGGGCCCCGGCAACGCCATCTCTCTCGCGAAGACGCCCTTCCTCGATGCGCTTTTCGATCACGGCTTCACGCGCCTTCAAGCTTCGGGCGAGGCGGTCGGGCTTCCCGAAGGGCAGATGGGCAATTCCGAGGTGGGACACCTGAACATCGGCGCCGGGCGCGTCGTGCATCAGGAGCTCACGCGCATCAACCGCGCCTGCCGCACGGGCTCCATCGGGGAAAACGAGGTCATCAACGAAGCGTTCAAGGCGGCGTGCGCCCCGGGCGCGGCGCTGCATCTCATGGGGCTCGTTTCCGACGGAGGCGTGCATTCGAGCAACGAGCACCTTTACGCGCTCATTTCGCATGCGGTCGACATGGGCGTGCCCGACATCCGCGTGCACTGCTTCATGGACGGCCGCGACGTGCCCCCTTCGAGCGGCGCCGGCTACCTGCGCGAACTTGAGGACCTCATTGCCGAAAACGGCTGGGAGGGGCGCGTGTCCATTGCGAGCATCGCGGGGCGCTACTACGCGATGGACCGCGACAAGCGGTGGGACCGCGTGCGCCGCGCCTGGGAGGCCGTCGTGTGCGGCTCGCCCGTTGTCCGAAAGACGCCCGACGAGGTGATTTCCGACTCCTATGAAAGCGGCGTGACCGACGAGTTCGTCGAGCCGGTCGCGCTCGATGAGCGCGGGGTGAAGGAAGGCGACGCCGTCGTTTTCTTCAACTTCCGCCCCGACCGCGCCCGCGAGCTCACGCGCGCCGTGGTCGACCCGGCGTTCGACGGGTTTGAGCGCGAGCGGTTCCCGAAGGTGTCGTTCGTGTGCCTGACCGAGTACGATCCCGACATCCCGGCGCCCGTGGCCTTCCCGAAGGAATTCCCCGACAACGTGCTTGCCGACGTGCTCGCCGCGAAGGGACTTCGCCAGTACCACATCGCCGAAACCGAGAAGTACGCGCATGTCACGTTCTTCTTGAACGGCGGGCGCGAGGAGCCGAAGGCGGGGGAGGAACGCGAGCTCGTCTCGAGCCCGAAGGTCGCCACCTACGATTTGCAGCCGGAAATGAGCGAGCCCGAGGTCGCGCGCAGCCTCGCGCGGGCAATCGACGAGGGCGCCGCCGACGTCTACATCGTCAACTTCGCGAACTGCGACATGGTGGGTCACACGGGCGTCATCCCCGCCGCCGTGAAGGCGGTCGAGGCGGTCGACGCGGGCGTCGCCGAGGTGCTCGCCGCCGTTGAGCGCGCCCATGGCGTGGCGTTCGTCACCGCCGACCACGGTAACGCCGACAGGATGCTCGCCGACGACGGCACGCCCTACACGGCGCACACGACCGCGCTCGTCCCGTTCGCCCTTGCGGACTACTCGGGAAGGGGCCTTTCGCTTTCGGGCGAGGAAGGGGCGCTCTGCGACATCGCCCCGACGATGCTCGCCGCGATCGGCATCGACGCGCCGGGCGAGATGACGGGCAAGAGCCTTCTCTCCTCGTAGAGGGATACTTGCGGAGGATTCGTGATAAGGGCTTGTCGAGCGCCGAATAGGTGCGGCAAGCCCTTGTTTTGCTCGGAGCCTTCACGTATAATTTACAACTTGCGTATAGCCGTTTGCGCGTGTGCGCAGAGGGAACTTCGAAACCGAGTAACGAAAAGAGTGGCATTTTGAATCCATTGCTCATCCTCATGCTGATTCTGCTGGTCGTGTCCGGCGTCGGCCTGATCATCTTCATCCTTTTGCATTCCGGCAAGGGCACCGGCATCTCCGACATGATCGCGAGCTCGGTGTACTCGACGCAAACCGGCACGAGCATC
>CAKTSW010000220.1 GCA_934613165.1 uncultured Ellagibacter sp. | reverse complement strand
GCTCGGGCTCGCGACGCCCGACGACGTGGCGGCCGCGACGAGCGACATGGCCACGAACGCCTCCGTGGAGGCCAAGGGCTACCAAAACGCGGCGCAGGTGTCCGAGGCGGTGGCCGCGGGCACGAAGGGCATGGTCACCGAGGCCGCGCTCGCGCAGAAGGGCTACCAGGACGCCGACCAGGTGAACTCGGCGGTGACGACCGCCACCAAGGGCATGGCCACGCAGACGTGGGTGCAGGCGCAGGCCTACGACACGGCCTCTTCCGTCGACGGCAAGGTGGCGAAGGCAAAGACCGACATGCAGGCCGCCATCGAGAACGCCATCACCTCGGCGGTGACACCGAAGGGCAGCTGCGCGTTCGCGAAGCTCCCGGCCCCGGCGAAGGGCGTGCTCGGCAACATGTGGAACGTGACCGACGCGTTCACCACGACCGACGACTTCGTGGAGGGCGCGGGGTCCCGCTACCCGGCGGGCTCCAACGTCGTGTGCGTGGCGAGCGGCTCGGCGTACAAGTGGGACGTGCAGGGCGGCTTCTACGACCTGTCGGGCTACATGCTGAAGGCCGACGTGTCGCTGGCCTCGGTCGACGACATCAAGGCCATGTTCGCGTAGGGGGCGCTCGTGAAGGACCTCATAGACAAGGGCCTGCTCGACGAGTTCCTTTCGGGCTTGAAGTCCCTGTTCGCCGCGAGGTCGCACACCCACGCCGCGGGCGACGTCCTCTTCTCGGCGGGGTCGGGGTCGTCGGGCTCCCTCTCGCCGACGCACATGGGCGCGATGGGCCTCGGGCGCTGCCTCACGGCGTTCATGCCGCCCGAGGCCGTGACGATCGAGTACTCGACCGACGGCGGCGCGACGTGGGCCGACTACGGCGCGGACGACCACGCGAAGCGGAAGATCTTCGCCGCGTCCTCGTCGTCGGAGAACGTCCTGCTCGTCGGCGGGCCCTCGGCGGCCGGGGCGGCCGGCGAGATGACCCGCGTGACGGTCGAGCCCGCCGACGGGAGGTACGGCCGCGCCGAGTGCGCGTACGCGTGGGTGTCGACCAACGGCGCGGGAAACGTGCTGTGCGACGTGGAATGCTCGACCGTCGGGGCGAAGGACGCGTGGAGCACGGTGGTCGAGGGCTTCGAGATGAGCGGGTGGGGAGGGCCGAACGCGCTCGACCTCCCGGCGCTGACGTTCGGCGGCCATGCGGACCAGACGAGGAACGCGTACGGCTACCGCTTCACGTTCTCCTGCAGGTCGTACGTCGCGGGCCGCGTCGCGAAGATAGGCGAGATCGGCCTGTACGGGCCGGCACCGTGGACTCCGGCGAACAACATGATGAAGTACGGCAGGCTGTATAGCTGGGACGTCGACCAGAACGCGGCGTTCCCGGCGAAGGTGCAGGCCTCGCAGTTCGTCGGACCGCTGCAAGGAACGGCGGAATCGGCGCGCAGCGTCCCGTGGTCGGGCGTCACCGGGAAGGCCGTCGCCACGCAATCGGCGGACGGCCTCATGTCCGCCGCCGACAAGGCCAAGCTCGACGGGCTGTCGGACTCGGGCGGCGACGACGAGCTCGTGCTCGCGCTGCTCTCGGACACGCGCGAGCTGGAGGACCTGACGATCCGAACAGGGTCGTTCGCGAACGCGGGCGAGGGCTGGAACACGTTCGCCTTCCCCGAGCCGTTCGACGCGCCCCCGCTCGTCGTCGCGCGGTGCGAGGGCTACGGCGTGGACGTCAAGGGAGTGACGGCCGACCGCTTCCTGTACATGGTGACGCAGGCGACGAGCTCCGGCGCGAGCAGCAGGACGCTGTACGCGGCGAACAGCGGGGGCGTCGTCTACGCGACGAAGCCCACCGCGTCGAGCACGGCGTTCACGGTCCTCACGTCGGCGGGGTCGAGCGGCACCGAGGGCACGGCCGACGCCGTGACGGTGAGATGGGCCGCATTCGAGAAAGGGGAGTAGATGGGCTTGAGCAAGGAGCTGACGGACTACTTCGTGGTGAGCCAGATGCTCACGGGGAGCAGGCGCAAGGGGCTTGCGCGAATCGCCGAGCTGGAGACGGACGAGGCGCGCTACGTCGAGGCGCTGAGCGTCCTCACCTTCGGCGCATGCGCGGGGATGTCGACCGTCGCCGAGGTCGTCGCGTCGAGCGCGGCCATGGAGTCGATCGGGAAGAGCGGCACGGCGGTCAGGCTCGCCTCGCTGTCGCCGACGCTCGTCGTCCCCCTGTTCGACGCCGTCTCGTCGGACGCCACGGCCTTCGCCGCTGCCGTCGGCAGCGCGGGAAGCGCGTCCGCCATAGCCGCGTCCGCATCGTGCATGTCGAGGATATCGGAGAGCGAAGACCTGACGCTGGCGGCTCTTTCCTCGGATGCCGCCGTCGCCGCGTTCAAGGGGAGCGCCGCGTTCGCTTCGGCCGCTGCGGCGGCGTTCGAGGCGTCCTTTTCGTCGGCGAGCTGGAAGGACATCGACAGGGTCGCGACGCTCGCCCGGGAGAACGCCTCGGCGTTCTCCGGCTACGTCGGGAAGACGAAATCGGTCGCGATAAGCGGCTATAACTCGCACACGTTCAGCGTCGTCGGCGTCGCAGCCGACTCCGGCAGCGGGTTCACGTTCTGCTGCGACGACATCTTGGAGAAGCGCGCCATGAACAGCTCGAGCACGACGAGCGGCGGCTGGGAGAGCTCCGCCATGCGCTCGTGGCTGTCCGGCACACTGCTCAAGGCGCTGCCGAGCGACCTTCAGGGCGCGATCAAGGCGGTCTCGAAGAAGAACACGGCGAGCTACGGCGCGGCCACCACGAGCGACAAGCTGTGGCTGCTCTCGGCCACCGAGGTCGGGCTGGTCTCCGGCGCAGCCGAGGGGTCGAAGTACCCCGCCTTCGCGGACAACGCCGCCAGAGTGCGCAAGTTCGACGGCGCCGCCAGCAGCTGGTGGCTCCGCTCCGTCTACTCGTCCAGCCACTTCCGCTACGTGAGCTCGGACGGCTCTCTCGGCTACGGCAGCGCGAGCCGCGACGACGGCGTGGTCCCCTGCTTCAGCATCTAGAAATCCCGTAATCCCGCAGGCTACCGCCTGCGGGACGCTCTGGAGGTGAAGAATGTCGGTGCCGAAGAGCAAGCGCAAGGAGTCGACGATGGAGTACGTCGCCAACGCCGAGAGGCTCGCGGCCAAGGCGTTCCGGTTCGCGAACGGCCTGCCGAAGCGTTACGCGTTCAGGCTCGCGAACCCGCTGTTCGAGCACGCCGAGCTCGTGGCGTACCACTGCCGGGCGGCGAACCTCGTCTACGTCGACTCGCAGGCGGCCTACGACAAGCGGCGCGGGCACTACCTCGACGCCGAGGCGCACCTGCTGCACGTCGAGTCGCTGCTGGGCATCCTGTTCGAGGTCACCTCGCAGCTCTACGAGGAGGGCCAGGCGCGGGCGCCGAACGGCAACGTCTACGGCGAGTTCGCCGACCTGATAGAGCGCGAGCGGAAGCTGCTCTCGGGATGCAAGAGAAGGGACGCGCAGGCGTATAATAAGGGCGAAGCAGGAAGCCGGGGAGCTTCCCGATAACCAGCCGCGCCGCGCGGGGCGTCCGCCAGCAACTGGTGGCTCCGCTCCGTCAACTCGTCCAGCAACTTCCGCAACGTGAACTCGGACGGCTCTCTCGACAACGACAACGCGAGCAACGACAACGGCGTGGTCCCCTGATTCCGTC
>CAKTSW010000219.1 GCA_934613165.1 uncultured Ellagibacter sp. | reverse complement strand
AGGATGGCGGTCGCCACGCCCACGATGGAGCCGGTGCCGATCGTCGCCGCGAGGGCGGTCGCGAGCGCGCCGAAGTTCGAGATGTCCCCTTCGCCCTTCGAGTGCCCCCCGCCAAGCGACATGCGCAACGCCTGCGGGAGCTTGCGCTGGATGAAGCCGGTTCGAAACGTAAGGAAGATGTGCGTGCCCAAAAGGAGCACGATCATTGCGGGACCCCACACGATGGAGTCGATGGTGTTCAAAATTTCAATCATAATGAGTCGCTATTCTAGGCATTTCGGGGAAGCTCCGGCTCTGCGATGCCCGTTCAGAGGACAAAGGGGCGAAAAAACCGGGAAAGGGGCGAAAAAAACGACCTCGCGAAATGCGAGGTCGTTCGGCATGCATGAATGTAAAACGGATTTACAGCTTCACCACATTGCTCGCCTGGAGCTTGCCGTTCTGGCCCGTGGTCACGTCGAAGGAAACAGCCTGGCCTTCGTCGAGCGTCTTGAAGCCGTCCATCTTGATCTCAGAGAAATGGACGAAAAGGTCTTCGCCATCCTTCTGAGAGATGAAGCCGTAGCCCTTTTCCGGGTTGAACCACTTAACAGTACCTTCCGCCATTTTAAAATCCTCTTCTCTTCCCCGTTTGCCGGGGAGGTAACACTGCGCGTTGCATGGCGGCAACACTCGCTCTCACTTCGAGAGCACATGAACACTATACGCTATCGAACTCGAAAAACCTGCCGAAAGTCGAAGGATTTCGGGGCATTTTTCGCAAGCGGACGATAAGCATGCGAAGCACGTTGCGTCAAGAGGGAATCTTTCATGACTCGAGCGATTCGATTCGCTCCCTTGGCGTGCCGCTGCCGAGATCGAACCCGTACGCAGCGGCGATAGCATCGGCCTGACCTGCCCTGATGTCGGCAAGTTCGGGGTTTCCGGCGCTACGGAGGAACTCCGCTTCCAGGCTTAGGCTGTTCGCGACGTATTCCGTAACATGAGGGTCGACACCCGAAACCTGCATGACTTGCGCCATCGATTCGGGCGCGAGCGAAAGCAGCATCGACCCGTCGAGGTCGGTCGCGTCACCAATCGCCGCTTCGAGCATGTCCGCTGCGCCGGCCGGGTCTCGGCCGTCGTCGGCACGTTCGATGCTGCGGCGCATCGCCTCCATGAACTGCATGAGCAACCGCATGAGGTAGTCTTGTTCGAACATCACGCCTTCCCTTCGTTCGCCCTTGGCGGCACCATTCCCAAGTGCTCGTACGCCCGGTCGGTCGCTTGGCGCCCCTTCGGGGTACGGACGATCAGCCCTTGCTGCATCAGGTAGGGCTCGTAGACGTCTTCTATCGTGTCGGTGTCCTCCGACAGCGCCGAAGCGAGTGTGGTTAAGCCCACCGGACGCCCGCCGAACTGGACGGCGAGAAGCTCGAGGATGCGGTTGTCCACCGCGTCGAGCCCGAGCTCGTCCACCTCGAAGAAGCTGAGCGCCTGGGCCGCCACGTCCTCGCTGATTTCCCCGTTGCCGCGAACCTGGGCCCAATCGCGCACGCGCTTGAGCATGCGGTTGGCCAGACGCGGGGTGCCGCGGCTTCTCCGTGCGATTTCGAGCGCACCGTCTTCGGTGATGGGCACGTCGAGGATGGCGGCCGAACGCGAAACGATGGCGGCAAGTTCTTCGGGGGTGTAGTACTGCAGCCTGAACGCGATGCCGAAACGGTCGCGCAAAGGGCCCGTGAGCAGGCCCGTTCGCGTCGTCGCACCGATAAGCGTGAAGTGCGGCAAATCGAGCCTGATAGAACGCGCGGCCGGGCCCTTCCCCACCACGATGTCGAGCGCGAAATCCTCGAGGGCGGGATAGAGCACCTCTTCGACCATGCGGTTCAAGCGGTGGATCTCGTCGATGAAGAGCACGTCGCCCTCTTCAAGGTTGGTGAGAATCGCCGCGAGGTCGCCCGTTCGCTCGATGGCGGGACCGCTCGTGGTGCGGATGTTCGCCCCAAGCTCGTTGGCCACCACGGTGGCAAGCGTCGTCTTGCCAAGACCCGGAGGGCCCGAGAAGAGGATGTGGTCGGGGCATTCCTTGCGCTGCTCGGCCGCCTCGATCAGAATCGCGAGCGACTCCTTGACCTTCGTTTGCCCCAGGTAATCGCCCAAGCGCTTCGGCCTGAGGCTTCGGTCAAGCGCAAGGTCGTCTTCTTGAAGGTCGGGGGCAACCGCACGATCGCGCCCCGTCGGCGCAGCGTCGTGAGCGCCCATCGGAGTCGCGGCAACGTTAGACGCCTCGAAAACCATTCCTTCTATTTGAACACCGTCTGCCATTGGCTCCTCGCAGGTCAGTTAGTCGTTCCCAGTCGTTTTAGCGCATATTGTAGCAGCGCCGTTTCCGTCGCGCCCTCGGCGGCGCCCTTCAGCGCGAGTTCGGCTTCCGCGGAGGTGAAGCCCATCGAGAGGAGGGCCTCCGTCGCGCCCTTCAGCTGGGCATCGATCGCAGGCTGTTCCGGCGCACCCGAGAGAAGGCTCTCGAAGCTTGCGTCGAACGACCCCTTCAGTTCGAGGATGATGCGGGAGGCGCTTTTCTTCCCGACGCCCGGGATCTTCTGGACAAGGGCGACGTCCTGCGCGGCGATGGCGTCGGCAAGCGCACGGGGCTCGAATGTGGACAGTGCGGCGAGCGCGACTTTCGGCCCGACGCCCGATACCCCGATGAGCCGCTCGAACATCGCCTTCTCCTCTTCAGAGAGAAATCCGTAGAGCGCAATTCCCGAGTCGCTGACCTGCAGATACGTGAGCACCTGAACGCTCGAGCCCGCCTCGGGCAGCTTCGAGAGCGCAACTCTCGACATGAACACCGCGTACCCCACGCCGTTCACGTCGACATATGCGAGGGTAGGCGTTTTCCCTGCGAGCTTGCCCTTCAGAAAAGCGATCATCCCGTACTCCTTCTTCCTCGAGGTTGACGGTAAGCCGTCGCGCGCTTGCGTCAACCGCAAGCGCATTGCCTAGCCAAGGGCGGCAAAGCCCTCGTGCGTGGTGTAGCAGATCGCCGCCGCCAAGGCGTCGGCCGCGTGATCGGGGCTCGGCACGGCATCGAGCGAGAGCAGTTGCTTCACCATATACTGCACCTGGTCTTTCTCGGCCGTACCCGTGCCCACCACGGCGAGCTTTATTTGCCGTGGGGTGAATTCCCCTACGGCAAGGTTGCTTTCCGCGCAGGCGACGAGCGCCGCACCGCGGGCTTGCCCCGTGTCGAACGCGGCCGTGACGTTCTGCCCGAACCAAATCGTTTCGATGCCGACGCAAACCGGGTTGAACCGGTCGATCACTGCGCCGATCTGCTCGTGTATCTTGCGAAGGCGTTGCGAAAGCTCGCTCCCCGGAGGCGTCGACACGCACCCGTACGCCAGACACGCCATCTTCGAGCCGTGCTGCGACACGATTCCCCAGCCCGTATTCGCCAAGCCCGGGTCGATGCCCAAAATGACGCGGTTGCGTGTAGCCACTTCTCCCCTTCGCAATAATCAAACGTTTGTTCGCAATAATACCACAGACACCGAAAATACGAACAAGCTTTCGAGAAGATTATCGCGAAATGCAAAAAATCGGCCCCCGCGAATGGCGGGGGCCGATTGAATGCGCGCAATCGCGCAAAAGTCTCACCAGGCAAGAACAAGCAGCCGCGCTATCCCCGACGCCCGCTCGGGCGCCTAGTTAGGGAAGGAATAAC